>NZ_JBYSYZ010000001.1:218829-269547 GCF_058783925.1 Pseudomonas sp. FW305-70 | reverse complement strand
ATGGAGTGTCAGCTACCTTGGCGTCGACTGACCCACCATCGCGAGCAAGCTCGCTCCTACAGAGGCAGAGGCATTGTCGGGTTCAGATTCCCATGTTGGCCAAGGCCTGCCCGATGTTGCGCAGGGTGCCGGCAAGGGTCGGGTGTTCGAGCTCGAAGCGTTCCACGGCCAGGTTGACGCCGTCGGCAAGGCTGGAGTCCTGGGTTTTGGTTTCCAGCTCAAGCTTCAATTCGATCTGCTGCATGAGTTCGTGCAGTTCGGCGCGTTCTGCTTCAGACAATGGAGGATTCTGTTCCAATTGCTCGCGCAGGGCATTGAGCTGTTCTTGCAGTTCGCGGGCAGGCATGGCGTTCTTCCTTCTCTCGATTGGCACTGGCATAGACCGCAGCGGTCCGCCAAAGGTCTATGGCTGACCTTTAGATTAATCCACTCCTGCCTAACCTGCATGATCTCGATCAGGGCTTTTCGCCTTTGAACCGGCGCAACTGGATGTCTGCCAGGCAGGTGTCGAGTTCACCGAGGTGATCGATCACCGAATGCACGCCCAGGCCGAACAGTTGCATCGTGGCCTTGCCGCGCTTGATGTCGCGCTCCTGCTGGGTCAACGCTTGCCATTGCCGGGGCGCCAACCCGCACAGCGAACCGCAGGACGCCAGGCCGATGGTCCACAGCCCGGCATTAAGCCCCGCTTGCAGCAGGCGCGGTTCACCACTCACCAGTACACAGCCGTCGAGTCGGTCAACGTTCAGGTTCATCAAGGCTTGCCAGCAGGCATCCGGGGCGGGCCATGGGCTAATTGTTGCGGGATGTTGCGATGGTTTGATCCATTCCGGCAGCGCAGCGGCCAGGGACTGACTGAGGTCCGGGGGCAGTTCATCAAGCCAGGCACAGGGGATTTGCTGGCGCTGCAAACTGAGCAGGCTGTCCAGTGCGCCAGGTGTGGACTCTGCGTGCTCGGCCGAGTGGCTGCCGTGGCGACGGGTGTGCGCGCCGAAATCCACAAGGCAGCCACTGAGGCCGAACAGGACGGCGGTCAGGCGGGGTGCGGTTTGGGGCAAGGCTTCGGCGAGCGGCATATGGACGTCCCTGAAATAGCTTGAAGGCTAGCGGGCGACGGTGACAGTTGAGTGACATGGATGTGAATCGCTCACAGTTGGCACGATTCCTCCGGCGCGGGATGAGTGCAAAGTGCCTTAAACGGCGTTTACGTCTTATACTTGCCCACTTATTGCCCGGGCCAGGCGCCCGAGCCGGTACAAACCAAGGAGTTTTTTTTCTATGCGCTGGAGCAACCATCTAGCCAGGATTTGTGTATGCGCCAGTGTGATACTGGTTCCGTTCGTTGCCCAGGCAGCCTCGGAAGATGATCCTTGGGAAAGCGTCAACCGCCCGATCTACAAGTTCAACGACGTGATCGACACCTATGCGCTGAAGCCATTGGCCCAGGGCTACCAGTACATAACGCCGCAGTTTGTCGAGGACGGCGTTCACAACTTTTTCCGCAACATCGGCGATGTGCGCAACCTCGCCAACGATATCCTGCAGGCCAAGCCTCATGCCGCGGGCGTTGATACCGCACGCATCATTTTCAACACCACCTTCGGCTTGCTGGGCGTGATTGATGTCGGCACCAAAATGGGCCTGCAGCGCAATGACGAAGATTTTGGCCAGACGCTGGGTTACTGGGGTGTCGGCAGCGGCCCTTATCTGATGCTGCCACTGCTGGGCCCAAGCACCTTGCGCGATGCACCGTCCAAGTACGTCGACAGCTACACGGGCGCCTATCGCTATGTAGACGACGTTCCTGTGCGTAACTCGTTCCGCGCCCTGGACATCATCGATACGCGTGCCAACCTGCTGTCGAGCGAGAAGCTGATCACTGGCGACAAGTACACCTTCATCCGTAATGCGTACTTGCAGAACCGGGAATTCAAGGTGAAAGACGGTCAGGTCGAAGACGATTTCTGATCTCGACCGGTAAACTGAAAAAAAAGGCGGCCATCAATCAAGGTCGCCTTTTTTGTTTGCGAAGACCCGCATGCGGGTAAATCGGGCTTTTTACTGTAGTCCCGACCGGTTTGACTCGCGGGTTCGAACCTTCCATTGGGTTACGGATTTCACTGTTCTTATAACTCTCGGTGATTTGACAAACAAAGACGTCAAGCGACCATCGGCGTGAGCTTGAAACGCCCCGCGGATGGGAGTACCGTCTGCGCCTTAGAAGGGCACCTCTGGTGTACACGTGTGTAGGGCAAATGCCCGAAAGCGGTGCGACAGAGAGGCTAGAAAGCGAATCCAGTAGTGAGTGCCGGGTCAAGTTCCCCGCCTGCTACGCCAACCTAATTCTGGCGCCGTTTGCCCACATGCCAAAAACCAGTGCCACGCTGCTGATAATCGATGATGACGAAGTAGTGCGCGCGAGCCTCGCCGCCTATTTGGAAGACAGTGGTTTCAGCGTCTTGCAGGCCAGCAATGGCCAGCAGGGTCTTCAGGTATTCGAGCAAGACAAGCCCGACTTGGTCATCTGCGATCTGCGCATGCCGCAGATGGGCGGACTCGAACTCATCCGTCAGGTCACCGAGCTGTCGCCGCAAACACCAGTGATCGTGGTGTCGGGTGCCGGCGTGATGAACGACGCGGTCGAGGCCCTGCGCCTGGGCGCGGCGGACTACCTGATCAAGCCTCTCGAAGATCTGGCGGTGCTCGAGCACTCTGTGCGCCGGGCCCTGGATCGCGCGCGCCTGCTGCTGGAAAACCAGCGCTACCGCGAGAAGCTGGAGAAGGCCAACCGCGAGCTCGAAGCCAGCCTGAACCTGCTCCAGGAAGACCAGAATGCCGGTCGCCAGGTGCAGATGAACATGCTGCCGGTCAGCCCATGGACCATCAACGAGTTCAAATTTGCTCACCAGATCATCCCGTCGCTGTACCTGTCGGGTGATTTCGTCGACTACTTTCGCGTCGACGAGCGTCGGGTAGCGTTTTACCTGGCGGACGTTTCCGGGCATGGCGCCTCTTCAGCCTTCGTCACCGTGCTGTTGAAGTTCATGACCACGCGCCTGCTGTTCGAGTCCAAGCGCAGCGGCACCTTGCCGGAATTCAAGCCTTCAGAGGTTCTTGGTCATATCAACCGGGGCCTGATCAGTTGTAAGCTGGGCAAACACGTCACAATGGTCGGTGGAGTCATCGACGAGGAGACCGGTTTGTTGACCTATAGCATCGGCGGTCATTTGCCGTTGCCGGTGTTGTACACGCCAGACAGTGTTCGTTATCTGGAAGGGCGTGGTCTGCCGGTGGGCCTCTTCAACGAAGCCACCTATGAAGACCACGTGCTGGAATTGCCACCGACGTTCAGCCTGACGCTGATGTCTGATGGCATTCTGGACCTTTTGCCAGAACCCACACTCAAAGAAAAAGAAGCGGCATTGCCCCAAAGGGTCAAGGCGGCGGGCGGCACCCTGGATGGGCTGCGGCAGGTTTTTGGATTGGCCACGCTAGGGGAGATGCCGGATGATATCGCCCTGTTGGTGTTGAGCAGGAATCTTTGATGAGTACCGGTAGAATCCAGTTCGCCGAGCAGGACGGCACCTTCGTCCTGAAGTTCGTCGGTGAAGTTCGCCTGACCCTGTGTTCGGCGTTGGATGCGACTATTGAGCGGATCTTCAGCGCATTGAATTTCAACGCGATCGTGATCGATCTGACCGAAACCCGCAGTATCGACAGCACCACGCTTGGCCTGCTGGCCAAGCTGTCGATCCTGTCGCGGCAGAAAGTCGGCCTGCTGCCGACCGTCGTCACCACCCACGAAGACATCACGCGACTGTTGCAGTCCATGGGCTTCGAGCAGGTTTTCAACATCGTCGACAAGCCGGTGCCCTGCCCGGAATGCCTGGATGACCTGCCAGACCAGGATCAGTCCGAAGAAGTGGTGCGGATCAAGGTGCTTGAAGCGCACAAGATCCTCATGGGGCTGAACGACACCAATCGTGAAGCCTTCCATGACCTGGTGAATGCGCTGGAGCGGCACTGATCCCTTGAGGTGATGCGGTCTTGTCTGGCTAAACACAGATTCGCCATTCACCACAATCCACTGTGGGAGCGGGCTTGCTCGCGAAGGCGTCAGTCCGTTCACTGCGATGTTGAATGCGAGGCCTCCTTCGCGAGCAAGTCCGCTCCCACATTGGTTTTGCACTCAGCGCACGATTCGGTTTCAACCCACAATCCCTGTGAGTGCGAGATTGCTGACAAAAAAAGGGCGAACCCACCAGGGTTCACCCTTTTTTTGCATGACACCCGCTCAGATCACAGCTTGGCCTGCAGCAGCGCCTCAAGCTTCTCCTGATCCCGTGCGAACTGACGAATACCTTCAGCCAGCTTCTCGGTCGCCATCGCATCTTCGTTGGACAACCAGCGGAACTGCGATTCGTTGAGGCTCAGGCGCGCTTCACCGGCATGGCCAGGCGTGAGCTTGCGTTCCAGCTTGCCGGTGTCCGCTGCCAGCTTGTCGATCAGGTCCGGGCTGATGGTCAGGCGGTCGCAGCCGGCCAGTTGTTCGATCTGGCCCAGATTGCGGAAGCTCGCCCCCATGACCACGGTCTTGTAGTCGTTGGCCTTGTAGTAGTTGTAGATGCGCGTCACCGACTGCACGCCCGGATCATCCGCGCCGGTGTAATCGTTGCCGTTGGCTTTCTTGTACCAGTCGTAGATACGGCCCACGAACGGCGAAATCAGGAACACCCCGGCATCGGCACAGGCGGCGGCCTGGGCGAAGGAGAACAGCAGGGTCAGGTTGGTCTGGATGCCTTCCTTTTCCAGGATCTCGGCGGCGCGGATGCCTTCCCAGGTGGAGGCGATCTTGATCAGTACGCGGTCGCGGCCAATGCCGGCCTTGTCGTACAGCTCGATCAGGCGATGGGCGCGCTTGAGCATGGCATCGGTATCGAACGAGAGGCGCGCATCCACTTCGGTGGAAATGCGGCCCGGGATCACTTTCAGGATTTCCTGACCCACGGCCACGCCGAAACGGTCGCTGGCCAGGCCCACATCGCCCTTGCAGTCGTTGACGCTGGCGTTCAGCAGCTCGGCATACGCAGGAATGGCCGCGGCCTTGAGCAGCAGGGAAGGGTTGGTGGTGGCGTCCACCGGTTTAACGCGAGCGATCGCTTCGAAGTCGCCGGTGTCGGCAACCACGGTGGTCATTTGTTTGAGTTGTTCCAGCTTGGAAGTCATGGGCGTGCTCTGTCCTATGGGTCTGATGACATTACCCGAGCGCTGACAGCCACTCAAGGGCGTGTACGTGTATAGACGGCCCCTGCGGCAACAACCTGAAAACAATTGTTTGAAGGGCGGGGCGTGGTATCGATGAATACGATGCCCAAACGCCCCACAGGTTCAACGAAACCGACCGTTAACGCCCTTCGAGCAACGCCGCCGCCTGATCCAGCAGCGCCAACGGATCTTTCGCCTTGTGAATATCCACCGACAACAGCTGCCGGAACTTGCGCGCTCCCGGAAACCCGGTGCCCAGGCCCAGCACATGCCGGGTGATGTGGTGCATCGAACCACCGGCATCGATATGCGCCGCAATATAGGGCCGCAGCTGCGCCAGCGCCTCGGCGCGGCTGATCACCGGCGCCGTACTGCCGAACAGCTGCTGATCCACCTCGGCCATCACATAAGGGTTGTGATACGCCTCGCGGCCCAGCATCACGCCGTCGAACGTCTGCAAATGCTCGTGGCAGGCCTCCAGCGTCTTGATCCCGCCGTTGAGAATGATCTCCAGCTCCGGAAAATCCGCCTTCAACCGCGCCGCCACGTCATAACGCAGGGGCGGAATGTCACGATTCTCCTTCGGCGACAACCCCTCCAGAATCGCAATCCGCGCGTGCACGGTAAAACTGGTGCACCCGGCATCCCGCACCGTGCCGACGAAATCACACAGCTCCTCGTAACTGTCCCGGCCATTGATCCCGATACGATGCTTGACCGTCACCGGAATCGACACCGCATCACGCATCGCCTTCACACAATCGGCCACCAACTGCGGATGCCCCATCAGGCACGCGCCGATCATATTGTTCTGCACCCGATCGCTCGGACAGCCGACATTCAGGTTCACCTCGTCGTAACCATGCTCCTGCGCCATGCGCGCGCACGCCGCCAGGTCCAGCGGCACACTGCCGCCAAGCTGCAGGGCCAGCGGATGCTCGGCCTCGTTGTGCCGCAGGAAACGCTCGTGATCGCCGTTGAGCAGGGCACCGGTGGTGACCATTTCGGTGTAGAGCAGGGCGTTTTTCGACATCAGGCGCAGGAAGAAGCGGCAGTGGCGGTCAGTCCAATCCATCATGGGTGCGACGGAGAAACGGCGGGAGAGCGGGGCGGGTGAAGCGTTGGCTGCGGACATTGGGAATCTGGAATCGGTGAGGCTGGGAGGTGGGGGAGTTTATCAGGAATGGGATGACGAGGCTCAGGAGTCCGAATACCGGAAACCAGGCTTGTTTAATTCAGCACGAAAATGTCGGATGTTTCCCTTGTCAACGCGTGGCCTGCTACCGGTGCGAGAGCAGTTTCAAGTGTGTAACGAGATTTAATAAGCCATGACCAGGCACCTTGGCACGCCGTTATTTGCCCTCAGGCACCGCCAGCCACTGCCGTCGAATTTTCTGATAAATGCCCATTGCCTTGGCCAGGTGCAGCCACTGATCGACGTACAGCTTCCAGGTAATGTCGTCACGGGGCAGCAGGTAGGCTTTTTCGCCGTATTGCAGGTAGTGCGTCGGGTTGACGGCGCACAGGCCCGGTTTGAGCTTCTGCTGGTACAGCGCCTCCGACGCATCGGTGATCATCACGTCAGCCTTTTTATCCAGCAGTTCCTGGAAGATGCTCAGGTTATCGCGCAGCTGCAATTGCGCCTGGGGCAGGTAGGTGTGGACGAACGCTTCGTTGGTGCCGCCGGCGGGTTCGACCAGGCGAACCGAGGGTCGGTTGATCTGTTCGACAGTCTGGTACAGCGCCTGGTCTTCGCAACGCACCAGCGGGATTTTGCCGTCGACGTCCAGGATGTTGCTGAAGAAGGCTTTTTTCTGCCGTTCCAGGGTGACCGAGATGCCGCCCATGGCGATGTCGCACTTGCCGGCGAGCATGTCAGGCATCAGGGTTTTCCAGGTGGTGGGCACCCACTCGACCTTGGCGCCCAGGCTGTCGGCCAGGGCGTGGGCCATGGCGATGTCGATGCCGGAATACGCGCCGTCCTCGGCTTTAAGGGTGTAGGGTTTGTAGTCGCCGGTGGTACAAACGCGCAGTTGTCCCCGTTGCATGACGCTGTCCAGATGCGAAGGTTCTGCCTGGGCGCCAAGGGAGAGTGCGAGCAAGCCGCCGAGCATCATTGCTCTATTGATTTTCGTCATTGTTATCGGGCTTTTGTGCTGGAGTGGTTTTGAAAGGGGAGTGTAGTGAAACTTTCACCGGTGTGAAAAATCAACGCCCTGAAGATGGCTCATTCCACTTCCGGGCTCAACGTCCCCAGCCACGCCACCAACCCCACAATCAAAACCGCCGCGGCCATTTCCACCACAACACTGCGCCGAAGTGCATGGGCTGCCACGCGATATTGGCCTTCCCGCAACGACCGCTCCAGCAAGGGGCCAAGATGAAAGCGATTCAGCGCCGCCAAAGCCAGCATTCCGGCAAACAGCAGCACTTTGATCGCCAGCAAAATTCCGTAGTGGCTGAGTAAAACCTCATCCAGTTTCGGCCCGACGATGAACAGGTAGTTCACCACGCCCGTCACGGTGATGATCACGACGACCAGCGCACCGACAAGTTCGAATCGCCTGACGGCGTGAACCAACAACCGTATGTGTGCTTCGGTTTGCACGGCCCGGGGTTGCGCCATCAATGCAAACGCCAGCAATGCGCCGAGCCAGGCGCCCGCTACCAGCAGGTGCAGGATGTCTGTGGTGAAGTGCCAGTAACGACGGCTGCCTTCGTCCATGGCGCCATGCCCGCTCCAGGCCAGGCTGGCGAGGGCGATGCCGCCGGCAGTGCTGGCGATCACCAGGCTGAGGCCGGGGGCGCGTGGGTTGAGCATCACCGCCAGGCCTGCGACCGCCAACGCAATCATCCGCACGGCACAGGCCATCCCGACGTCTGTCTCGAACAGCATCATCTCGAGGTGGGGGCGTAGCTCGGCAACGTCTGACTCGCCGCTCATGGCGCGGACCATCAGCACCATGCCGGCGATGGACAGCAGCGCACCGAGCCCGGCAGTTCCCGTCAGCAATCGGCGAAAGGGCAGCACCGTCCCGGATCGCCGTTCCTGTCCTTTAAAGCTGTAGAGCCCGAACAGCGCCACGCCAAACAACAGCATCAAATCCACATACAACACAAACCGCAGAACGACGTTGGCCGAGTCGCTCATTGATCATTTCACTTTGAACGTGACGCTGCCGGTGATCGGGTGGGTGTCCGAGGACACCGCGCGCCATTCGATCTTGTAGGTGCCGGCAACCAGAGGGGCTGTCGGGGTGATGAGCATGGTTTTCGGATCACTGCCGCCGCTGACCCTGGCCTTGACCGGCATCGGGGCGTGGGCCATGCCGGCCATTTCGGTCATCAGCAGTTTCGCGCCGGAAAACTGGGTGACGAGGTTTTCTGAGAAGTGCAGTTCGATCTTGTCGGGCGGCGCACCTTCTGCGCCTTCCACTGGGGTGGAGGCGAGCAGTTTGGGGTGCGCTTGAGCGAGGGTGCTCATGAGCAGAGCGCTGAGTAACGCGATAACGACGGCGGTGGGTTTGATGATGCGCATGCAAGGTCCTTTACCGCTCGAAGCGGTTGTTGTTGGTTTTGGGTGAGTCTGTTCAGAACCACATCCGAACACCGAGCACGAGGCGGGCTTCGCTGCGGTCCTCGCCTTCGTCGTTGGCGTAGTCGGCGGTGTTGCCGTAGGTGCGGTTCCAGGTCACGCCGAGGTAAGGCGCGAATTCCCGGCGGATTTCGTAGCGCAGGCGCAGGCCGGCTTCGGTGTTGGACAGCCCCGCGCCGATGCCCCGTTGCGGATCGTTTTTGCCGTAGGCGTTGAGTTCGACGGTCGGCTGCAGGATCAGCCGGTTGGTCAGCAGGATGTCGTAGTCGCCCTCCAGCCGCACGGCGCTCTGGCCGCCTTCGCCGATGAAGGCCGTGGCTTGGGCCTCGAAGTTGTACAGCGCCATGCCTTGCACGCCGAAGGCGGCCCAGGTTTGCGGGGCGCCGGGTTTGAAGTCCTGGCGCACGCCGCTGACCACGTCCCACCACGGGGATATGGCGTGGCCCCACAGGGCCTGGATTTCCGCATCCTCGGTCACGCCGTTGGTGCGCTCGCCTTCGGAGCGCAGCCACAGGCGATCGATATCGCCGCCGACCCAGCCGGACAAATCCCAGGCCAGGGTGCTGCCGTCATCGGCGTCCTGCCATTCCAGTTTGTCGGCGAGGAAAAACGAATTGAGTGTGTTGTCGTGCACATGGTGGCCGGCGGGATCGACATACACCGCCGCGCGATCGGCATCGGTCAGCACCGGGATCGGCGTACGGCTTTCGCTGGGGGCGGCGGGCTGCATCTGGCCGTCGTCCATGCTTTGCATCTGACTGTGGTCCATCTGGCTGTGATCCATGCCTTGCATGTCGTCGCTGGCGGCCATCGCTGTCGAGGTCACGAGTGCGAGAAAAACCGGGGTGAATCGAGTCATGGGGTGCGCCTCATTCTTCCACGTGAACTTCACGGAACATGCCCATTTCCATGTGGTACAGGAGATGGCAGTGATAGGCCCAGCGGCCGAGTGCGTCGGCAGTGACCCGATAGCTGCGCCGGGAGCCCGGTGGCATGTCGATGGTGTGCTTGCGCACCATGAACTCGCCGTTCTCGTCTTCGAGGTCGCTCCACATGCCGTGCAGGTGGATGGGGTGCATCATCATCGTGTCGTTGACCAGCACGATCCGCAGCCGTTCGCCGTACTTGAGGCGCAAGGGCTCTGCATCAGAAAACTTCACGCCGTTGAACGACCAGGCGAACTTTTCCATGTGTCCGGTCAGGTGCAGCTCAAGGGTGCGACCAGGCTCGCGGCCGTCCGGGTCTTCGAAGGTGCTGCGCAGGTCGGAGTAGGTGAGCACGCGGCGCCCGTTGTTGCGCAGGCCCATGCCGGGGTCGTCGAGTTTCGGTGAGGTGGACATGGCTTGCATGTCCACCAGCGGGTTGTCGGTTTCCGAGGCGGGATGGGACTGCATGCCGGGCATGTTGCTGTGATCCATGCCCGCCATGCTGCCGTGGTCCATGCCGGCCATGCCCATGTCATCCATGGTCACCAGGGGGCGTGGGTCCAGTGCCGGCAGCGGCGCTACCCGTCCCGCCTGCACCGCCAGGGTGCCGCGTGCGTAGCCAGTGCGATCCATCGCCTGGGCGAACAGGGTGTAGGCCGCTTCGGTCGGTTCGACGATTACGTCGAAGGTTTCCGCCACGGCAATGCGAAACTCGTCGACGGTCACCGGTTTGACATGGAGGCCATCGGCGGCGACCACGGTCATTTTCAGGCCGGGGATGCGCACGTCGAAGTAACTCATGGCCGAGCCGTTGATGAAGCGCAGCCGCAGCTTTTCCCCCGGGCGGAACACCCCGGTCCAGTTCATGTCCGGCGCCTGGCCGTTCAACAGGTAGGTGTAAGTGGCGCCGCCGACGTCCGCGAGGTCAGTGGGGTTCATCTTCATCTCGGCCCACATCTTGCGGTCGGCGACGGTCGACCCCCAGCCTTTTTCGCTGACGTCGTGGATGAAGTCGCCCACGGTGCGCTTGTTGAAGTTGTAGTAATCGGACTGTTTTTTCAGCGCCTTCATCAGGTCGACCGGGTCTTCGTCGGTCCAGTCGCTGAGCATCACCACGTAGTCGCGGTCGTACTGGAACGGCTCCGGGTCCTTGGCGTCGATCACCAGCGGGCCGTAGACGCCGGACTGTTCCTGAAACCCCGAATGGCTGTGATACCAGTAGGTGCCGTTCTGCCGCACGGTGAACTGGTAGACGTACACACCGCCCGGCTCGATGCCCTTGAAACTCAGGCCCGGCACGCCGTCCATGTTGGCCGGCAGCAAGATGCCGTGCCAGTGAATGGAGGTGCTGTCCTTGAGTCTGTTGCGTACCCGCAGCGTCACCGTATCGCCTTCACGCCAACGCAGCAGCGGGCCGGGAATGCCACCGTTGATGGTCAGTGCAGTGCGCGGGGTGCCGCTGAAGTTGACCGGGGATTCGCCGATGAACAGGTCGAAATCATTGCCGGCCAACACCTGCGGTTCGCCGGGACTGCTGATCGCCCAGACCGGCGTGCGCCATAACCCGAGGCCGCCGAAGAGCCCGCCGATGGCCAGCCCTTTGACGAAGGTGCGTCTTGAAGTGTGGGAGTGCATGCCGTGTGTTCCGCTCGTCAGCCTGTTGAACTTGTCGATGAGGCTAGCAGGCGGTGCCTTTCAGCAGGCTGAGGCGAAGATTACAGTTTTGACAGGTTGGACGTCGCTTTCTGGCTTGAAGTGGACTTTTCCCTTGAGGCCACGGTGTCGCCGCAGTTGATGTAGGAGGACGACTTCAACCAGCGCTGGTCCGGGTAGTAGGAAAACAACAACTGGCCGTCCTTCATCGAATCAATCAGCCGATGGGCAATTGCCGGTCTGACAGCCGGGCAACCCAGGCTGCGGCCGATGCGGCCATTGGCGCGGGCCAGCACCGGACTGACGTAGGGAGCGCCGTGAATGACGATGGCCCGGTCAAAGGCGTTGTCGTTGAAACCGGGCTCCAGGCCTTCCATGCGCAGCGAGTATCCGTTCTGGCCGAGATAGCTTTGCCGGGTGCGGAACAGGCCGAGGCTGGTGGCGTGGCTTTCGTTGCGGTTGGAGAACAGCGTGGCCATGTTTTCGCCGCTGTTGCGGCCATGGGCGACCAGTTCGTGAAACAGCAACTTGCGCCGTTTAAGGTCGAAGACCCACAGGCGTTGTTCAGTCGAAGGCAGGGAGTAATCGATCACCGCCAGTCTTTGGGCCGGGGCGACGCCTTGGGCACGGCTGCATTGGGTGGCGCGAACGGCCAGGGCAATCACTTTGGCGTCGGCACCTGGTGCTGCTTTGACCAGCGCGTTTTCAAGCGAATCGGCGTAGGCTGACGTTACTGAAAGGCACGTCAGTAAAATGGCAAATAAAAGGCCAAAGCGGTTTAGCGCCATAGTCGGGTCTCATCATGATAATTTCGAGTCTAGCAGCGAGCGCAAAGCTGGCGCCGTTGAATCAGGGGGATTAAGGATTATCCATGGTGCAATTAACAAGGTCATTCGTCATAAGCCGCATGTTTTTTATGGGCTTTCTGATCAGCGGTGCGGCCTTTGCGCAAACCTCGCCGATTGAGCCGGTATCTGCAGCGAGCAGCACAAGCGATGCCGCGGCGCCTGACGATGCGGTCGGCCAGGCGATTCAGGCAACGCTGGAACCGTTGCGCTCGGCCTTTCCGCCGTTGCTCACTTCAAGGCGCAATCAGCGTGCGGACGTCAGCCGGGTGGTGCTGGATTTCTATATGCATCGCAACTATCGCGCCGCGTGGACGGATGATCGTGATGTGCTGCAGTTGCTCAAGAGCCTCGAAGACACCCGGATCGACGGCCTGACCCCGGCGGATTTCCGTATCACCGAACTGGCCCAGGCCCATGAATCGCTGATGGCCGCCATGCCTTCCACGGCGCAGCGGGCGATGTTCGACATGGCGGCCACCCGCACCTTCATCACTGCGCTGCTGCAACTGCGCCGGGGCAAGGTCGATCCGTCGCGGCTGGACATTCACTGGAATTTCGATCCTGCCGGCGGCAATGCCCGCGAGGACATGAACAACCTGTTCGCCGCCCTTGATGCCCATGACGTGGCACGTGCATTCGCCGAGGCGCCTCCTCAGGAAGAGATTTACCGCAATTTGCGCGAAGGCCTGGCCCGGTTGCGCCAGGTGCGTGATGCGGGTGGCTGGCCGAAAGTCACCGAAGGCCAATCGCTCAAGCCCGGCATGGACGGTGTGGCGGTCGGTCAATTGCGTGCGCGCCTGGTGGCGGGCGGGTACCTGGACCCGCACCTGGCGAAAAAAGCCGCTTACGACGACAAGGTCATCGCCGCGGTGAAGAAGTATCAGACCGAGCAATACCTGGGGGCCGACGGCGTGGCGGGGGCGGCGACGCTGGCGGCGCTGAACGTGCCGGTTGAGGCGCGGATCGATCAGGTGCGGGTCAACATGGAGCGCGCCCGTTGGCTGTTGTACAAACTTCAGGGCACGTTCGTGATCGTCGATATCGCCGGCTACAAGGTGGCGATGTACCGCGACGGTCTGCCGATCTGGCGTTCGCGGGTGCAGGTCGGCAAGCCGGTGCGCAGTACGCCGGTGTTCCAGGCCGAAATCACCTACATCACGTTCAACCCGACCTGGACCGTGCCACCGACCATCCTCAAGCAGGACGTGATTCCAAAAGTCCAGAACGATCCTGGCTATCTGACGGCCAACCGGATTCGCGTGCTTGATCGCGAAGGCAATGTGCTCGATCCGTCGGACGTTGACTGGAGCAACCCGCGAGGCATCCGTCTGCGTCAGGATGCCGGCCCCGACAGTTCGTTGGGGCAGGTGGTGATCCGCTTCCCCAACGACTATGCGATTTACCTGCATGACACGCCGCACCGCGAGCTGTTTGCCAAGACGGTCCGGGCCACCAGCTCGGGCTGCATCCGCGTGGAAAACCCGCTGCAACTGGTCGAATTGTTGTTCAACGACCCGGTGCGCTGGAACAGTGCCGGGATTCAAAAGCAGTTGGCCAATGGCAGGACCGAGAATATCCAGCTGCCGGTGAAGGTGCCGGTGCTGCTCGCCTATTGGACCGTGGACCTGAGCAATGACGGGCGGGTGACGTTCAAGCCGGACATTTATGATTACGATGCCCGGGTGTTGCAGGGCTTGAGTCAGCCGACGAAATTGCCTCCCCTGGACTTGCGTCAGGCAGAGCTCCCGCTGGTGGTGACGGGGCAGAACCAACAGTAATCAAAGACTGAAAAGACGCCTCGGGAGCGCCATTTTTTGGGGTTTCCACTGGTTTGGAGCGCGGGCACGGTCCCTTGTAGGAGCTGGCTTGCCAGCGATGGTCGTTAACGATAACGCGTGTGAACTGGATAAACGCGGCGCATTCGAGTCCATCGCCAGCAAGCTGGCTCCTACAGTTTTAGCGTGGGCATGGCCCTTTGTGGGAGCTGGCTTGCCAGCGATGGTCGTTAACGATAACGCGGGTGAACTGGATGAACGCGGCGCACTGGAGTCCATCGCCAGCAAGCTGGCTCCTACAGTTTCAGCGTGGGCACGGTCCTTTGTGGGAGCTGGCTTGCCAGCGATG
The DNA here is from genome assembly GCF_058783925.1 of Pseudomonas sp. FW305-70. NCBI lineage: Bacteria > Pseudomonadati > Pseudomonadota > Gammaproteobacteria > Pseudomonadales > Pseudomonadaceae > Pseudomonas > Pseudomonas sp. FW305-70. Next base: position 255,136 of record NZ_JBYSYZ010000001.1, on the reverse strand, counting down.
GTCGTTAACGATGACGCGGGTGAACTGGATGAACGCGGCGTGCTGGAGTCCATCGCCAGCAGGCTGGCTCCTACAGTTTCAGCGTGGGCATGGTCCCTTGTGGGAGCTGGCTTGCCAGCGATGGTCGTTAACGATAACGCGGGTGAACTGGATGAACGCGGCGCACTGGAGTCCATCGCCAGCAAGCTGGCTCCTACAGTTTCAGCGTGGGCATGGCCCCTTGTGGGAGCTGGCTTGCCAGCGATGGTCGTTAACGATAGCGCGGGTGAACTGGATGAACGCGGCGCATTCGAGTCCATCGCCAGCAGGCTGGCTCCTACAGTTTCCCGAACCCTTAGGCAACCTTACTAAAGCGCCAACCCTTGTTGCACCACTACAAGCAGATCGCTTTCTGTCAGCGCCACCGCATCCTGTTGTGCTGTGGCTTGCTCGATCGTTTGTAGCCACCAGTGTGTTTCGCCGTGTTCGTCCACGGTGCGCAACAGGGCGAGTTCGTTGCCTGTTGTGTGGATTTCGATCCGTCCCTCGCCATCGGTGGTGAAGCGTGCAATCGGGTCAAAGGTAATGCTGTGCCCGTTGCCGGTGATCACCAACTGGTCGATGGCGTAATCGTAGGAGCCACCCTCGGGATGACTTTCGAACACATGGGTGGCATTGCGCCGCAGGACCAGGCCCGCTTCGGTCAAGGGCTGCAGCCAGTGCTCTATCCGTTGATACAGTTCGTAGACCTGGCCCGGCCAGCCATCGATCGCCTGATCTGCGCTGGTCAGCCCTGTCCGTTTCATTTTTGCAGCGAGCTCGTCTGCCTTGCTCATGTCGATTCCTTGTATGGAGGTCAGTCTAATCGTAGCTCGTTGACGCGCAGACAGTACTGCCCAGGGTCATGTTTGCAGCGCCACCGGGCAAGTGGTTGCCCCTTCGTCGTGGATCACCCCGTAAACTACGGCCCACAAAAACTGAGGGCTTTGGGCCGTTGCCCATGTCTTGTCCCTGACAGGATGAACTTTTGCCCACGCGCTTTAACAACCCGGAGCAGGCCCCTGGCGTTGCATTGAAACGCATACCGCTGCGCAAGGCCGCGGTGTTGTTCATTGCCACGGTGTGTCTGTGCCTGTGCGGTTTGCTCTACCTGCAACTGGAACAATCCCGTCGCCATGATCTGAGTCTGGCGCAAGTGGCGTCTTCGAACTTGACGCGGGCCATGGCGCAGCAAGCCGAAGACACCTTCATGAAGGCTGACCTGGTGCTGACCAGCCTGGTGGACTGGATTCAGGTCGACGGTTTCGGCCAGGACATGCGACCCCGCTTGCAGCAGACCTTTGCCCGGCGAATGCTGGCACTGGATCAATTACACGGCATCCTGTTGTTCGACCAGAAGGGCCAGTGGGTGGTGACCTCGTTTGAAAACCTGCCCCGGGGTACCGGGGTCGCGGATCGCGAGTACTTCAAGTATCACCAGCAGAACGTATCGTCGGTCGCGCATATCGGCCCGGCCATCCGCAGCCGGGAAAACGGCGAGTGGATCATCCCTGTTTCCAAGCGGGTCAACGACACCTACGGCCACGTGGTGGGGGATCACTGCCTGGCCGAAGTGGCGCGTGCGCTGAAGAGTTGCTGCCACCGCAAGGCCGATCTGGCGGTGCGTTACGGCGGTGAAGAGTTTGCGGTGCTGCTGCCCGACACCGACATTCACGGCGCCATGACGATTGCCGAGCAGATCCGTCGCAGTGTCATCGACAAGAACATCACTCACACCGGCTCACCCAATGGCTACGTGACGGTCAGCCTGGGCTGCTATTCGTTCGTGCCCTCGGGGCGTGACAGCATGGACGTGTTTGTCGAGCGGGCCGATGCGGCGTTGTATCAAGCCAAACATTCGGGTCGCAACCGCGTGGCCACATTGTCGATGGCCGGTGGTGGCGAGGCATTGATGCGCTCCGATCGTTGAAGTGCTTTTGTTGCCGGTGGACCGTCTTGCTGGCCGGTCAGAATTGATCGTCTAGAGTTCCGTTAGCGCTGTCGAACCCGGCAGGCTCCCCCACGTACGGACGATCGCCAACATGTTGCTACCTCAAACGTTGACAGCCGTTGCTCTGACCGTCGCAGCCGCTGCCACTTTTCCGCTGGCCAGCCAAGCGCAACCGAAAATCACCGCCGAACAAGCGCATGCCATCGGCGTGGATGCCTACATCTATTTTTACCCGCTGCTGAGCATGGACGTCACCCGCAAGCAATTCACCAACATCGAGCCGGGCAAGGAATTCGGCAAGGGCCCGATGAACATGTTTGTCAGTGTGCCGCAGTACCCGCCAGCCGATTTCAAAGGGGTGGTGCGCTCCAACTTCGACACCTTGTATTCGATTGCCTGGCTGGACTTGAGCAAGGAGCCGCTGGTGATCGCCGCGCCGAATACCGATGGACGCTTCTACCTGCTGCCAATGCTCGATATGTGGACCGACGTGTTCGCGTCGCCGGGCTGGCGCACCACGGGTACCGAGGCCGGACAATTCCTCGTGACGCCACCGGGCTGGACGGGCACGGTGCCTGCCGGGATGAGCCATCTGCCGGCGCCAACGCCCTTTGTCTGGGTCATCGGCAGGACCAAGACTGACGGCGCAGAGGATTACGCGGCGGTGCACAAGATCCAGGCCGGCTACACGGTGACGCCGTTGTCGCGCTTAGGAAAGGAGCCTGAAGCCGTCACCGTGAAAGTCGACCCTGCGGTGGACATGAAAACGCCACCGAAGATTCAGGTCGACTCCATGTCGGCTGCCGATTACTTCACTTACGCTGCCGAGTTGCTGAAGGTGAACCCGCCGCACAGCACCGACCAGCCAATGCTGGCGCAGATCAAGCGTCTTGGAATCGAAGTCGGCAAGTCGTTCAACATGGACGCGTTGGACCCGCAAATCCAGGCCGCACTGCAAAAGGTGCCTAAGGATGCGCAGGCCTTGATGAGCTGGAAAGTGCCGACCCTGGCGCGGGAGGTCAATGGCTGGTCGATGAACACCGACACCATGGGCGTCTACGGCAACTACTACCTAAAGCGTGCCATCGTTACGCAGGTGGGGCTCGGCGCCAACCTGCCCGAGGACGCGATTTATCCGTTGAACATCGGCGACAGCAACGGCAAGCCACTCGATGGCGCGAACAAATACGTGTTGCATTTCAGCAAGGGCGAGACACCGCCGGTTAACGCTTTCTGGTCGATCACCCTGTATGACCCGCAAGGTTTCCAGGTCGGCAACTCACTCAACCGTTTTGCAGTCAGTAGCTGGATGCCGTTCAAGCACAACGTCGATGGCTCGCTGGACCTCTATTTCCAGAACGAAAGCCCCGGCAAGGATCTGGAGGCCAACTGGCTGCCGGCGCCCAAAGGCTCATTCAATCTGACCATGCGTTTGTACGGCCCGAAAGCCGAGGCGTTGAATGGCCAATGGAACCCGCCGGCGATCAAGCCGATGTAGGTATCAGCTGACAAAAGGCGGCCAATGGCGGCATGTCATTGGTTGCCTTTGCCTGTCCAGCTGCCCGTGCCGCCGCCAGCGCCGCCGGTTCCGCCTCCGGGCGCACCGGTGCCGCCGCCAGCGCCACTGCCCGGACCATTGACGCCGGTGCTGCCCATTGACGAGCCGGAGCTCTTCCCGCGCCCGTTATTACCCGAGGGATCGCTGGGCCTGTTGCTGTCTGGCAGCATGGTTGAACTGCGGGTGGCGCCGGGTGCCGTACCGGTCGTACCAGGACCCTCGCCGGACGCCGCAAAGGTGGCCACGGACGTAGCCGACAACCATGCGGCCATGAGCAGCGAAGTCATTTTTATGTTCATCATGGTCGTCTCCAGGATGAGTCGTTACCTGAGGTTAGTGTGACAGGGCGCGTGGTGGGTGCCGATCCACTTGACGAGTGGCGCGGGGCCTTGGTGGGCCACCGATCCATGGCCAAGCGAGAACCCTGTGTGGGCTTGCCCGCGAAGACGTCGGCCCATTCAGCATTGATGTTGGCTGACACTGCGCATTCGCGAGCAAGCCCCACAGTTGAGCTGTGTCGGGCGGGAAATTGCGGACACCCTCGAACCCTGTGGGAGCGGGCTTGCCCGCGAAGACGTCGGCCCATTCAGCATTGATGTTGGCTGACACTGCGCATTCGCGAGCAAGCCCGCTCCCACAGTTGATCTGTGTCGGGCGGGGAAATTGCGGACACCCTCGAATCGACCAGCTTGCGCTCAAGGTGCTGCCGCCCCCGGGACCGCGGATGCAACCACCGAAAAGGGCAGGTGTCACAGTTCAGGCACCTCGCCCTCAGGAGTGTCCGGTCATGAAGAAACTGCGGATTGCCACGTTCAACGTCAATGGCCTGCGCGCCCGGCTGCCCAACCTGCGGGCCTGGCTTGAACGGGAAAAACCGGACATCGCCTGCTTGCAGGAATTGAAGGCAGTGGACAGCGCATTCCCGGCTGCCGAGCTTGAAGCGCTCGGCTACGGCGCCATCTGGCAGGGTCAGGCGTCATGGAACGGCGTGGCAATCCTGGCGCGGGATGCGCAGCCGCTGGAAAGCCGGCGCGGGTTGCCCGGCGATGACAGCGACAACCAAAGTCGTTATCTGGAAGCCGCGGTCCACGGGGTTCTGGTGGGATGCCTGTATTTACCTAACGGCAACCCGCAGCCGGGGCCGAAATTCGAGTACAAGCTGGCATGGTTCGAGCGACTGATCCGTCATGCGCAGGCGCTTCAAGGCAGTGAACATCCGGTGGTGCTGGCGGGTGACTACAACGTGGTGCCCACCGACCTGGACATCTATAACCCACGCTCATGGCTCAAGGACGCCTTGCTGCAACCTCAGAGTCGCGAGTGCTACCAGCGGTTGCTGGACCAGGGCTGGACTGATTCATTGCGGCACCTGCATCCGCAGGATCGGCTCTACACGTTCTGGGATTACTTCCGCCAGCACTGGCAGAAAAACTCCGGTCTGCGCATTGATCATCTGCTGCTCAACCCGGCCCTGAGCCCGTACCTGCAAGACGTCGGGGTGGATGCCTGGGTGCGCAATGAACCCCATGCCAGCGACCATGCACCGACCTGGATTCAATTGGGTTCGCGCAAGCGGCGTTGAGTTTTTCATGACGAATGATTGGCTAAATCAATTGTCGGTGGCCGTGCCTGATCCCGTATACATAGCGACCACTGGCGGAGCAATCCGCCGCTTGCGTGCAAAAGGATTGAACGATGAGCGAGCCGCGCCTGACTGACCGTGCTTTGTATCTGCAACGCCTGGGCTTCGATACACCCCCGGCACCGACCCTGGAAACCTTGCGCCAACTGCAACTGCGCCATACCGGGATTTTCCCGTTTGAAAACCTCACCACGTTATCCGGCGAACCGGTGCTGATCGACCTGCCGTCCATCGAGCGCAAGGTCTTGCATGCGGGCCGTGGCGGTTATTGCTACGAACTCAACAAGCTGTTTCTGGCCTTGCTTCAGGAATTGGGTTTCGACGCCCGCGCCATCAGTGGTCGGGTAGTGATGGGGCAACCGGAGGGCGCCTGGACGGCCCGAACCCATCGCCTGAGCCTGGTCATCATCGATGACGTACGCTACATCACCGACGTCGGCTTCGGCGGCATGGTGCCGACCGCGCCACTGTTGCTCGATTCCCGCGCCGAACAACTCACCCCGCACGAATCGTATCGCATCGACCTGCACGTCGACGGTTTTACCCTGCGCGCCAACGTAGCCGGTGAATGGCGATCGATGTACATCTTCGACCTGCAACGCCAGGAAGATATCGATTTTGCTGTGGGCAACTGGTACGTCTCGACCCACCCCGAGTCGACTTTCGTCAGGCAGTTGATGGTGGCGCGCACCGGGGAGGGCTGGCGCCGTACGCTCAATAACGGCAGCTTCGCCATTCACCGGATCGGCCATGACAGCGAGCGGCGGGAGGTGACGGATGTGCAGGAACTGATTGGCCTGCTGGGCAGCGAGTTCGGCATCCGCGTACCGGAACAGGCGCAATTGGCGCGGACGCTGGAGCGATTGATCGCAGCGCCGCAATAGCGGGCTGATCGCAGGCATCACAAAGGGCTGGTCAGATTGATCGGCCCTTTGCGTTTCAGGGCCGGACACCCGGCGCCATCACCCGTTGGATTTCGCGCAAGGCCTCTGCCAGTTTCTGCTCCAGGCCCTTGAGTTCGGCAGGCGTGAGGGTTTGTTTCAGTTTTGCCGTCTTGCCTTCGTTGAGCAGGGCCCGGCGCAACGTATTGTTGATCGCCGTCTGGTAGCCGTACCCCTCGTGTTCTGCCAGGGCCCGGGCGGCTTCGATAACAGCGTCATCGAGCATGATGGTAATGCGGGTCTTGCCTTTGGCGGGCGCCACGGCCCCGCGCCTGGCGTCACTGAAGTCGTATTCGTCTTTCATCGGTCATGTCTCCAGATACTGACGGCGCTCGCTTTTGGTGGCGATGCGCGCGGAAATGATTCGAACAAAATTCGGATCGCGGTAGGTGTGCGCGACGACCAGCAAACGGCCTTTGGCATCCAGCCCCAGGGTGATCCAGCGTTGTTCGTCGTGGTGGTGGTCCTCGATGGTCAGCGCTCGTTCGTCATGGAACACCGGTTCAGTCTCTGCGAGGCTGATGCCTTGGTGCTTGAGTTTGTTGGCTGCGTTCTTTGCCTTGTGGAACTGAATGTCGAATGGCTTCATTATGCATACTTTATATGTATAAGAAAGAGGCGAGTCATACCGATGGTCGCCAGGAATTCGAAAGACTAGTCAGCACTCGGGGGGAGGCAGCGAGGGAAGTATTTCAAGGTTTTTGGCGGGATCAGGAGGGGGGCTATCAGGCGGAAATGGACAAGTATCCATTTTGTGACCGACAAGTTGTATACAACTCTATAGACATTTGTCCTGTGTCTTGCATACAGTGTGCGCATAACAAAAACCAGGGAACCCCCTCCATGAAAACGCCCCATGTTTCACACCAACGGCCCGAGGACGAAAACCTAGGGATCGGCGCGAATATGGCTTATGGCCTGCAACATGTTCTGACCATGTATGGCGGTATCGTTGCGGTGCCATTGATCATCGGCCAGGCGGCCGGGCTCTCGCCAGCGGACATCGGTTTGTTGATTGCTGCTTCATTGTTTGCGGGGGGGCTGGCAACGCTGCTGCAAACCCTGGGTCTACCGTTTTTTGGTTGTCAGTTGCCGCTGGTGCAGGGCGTATCCTTCTCTGGCGTCGCGACCATGGTGGCGATTGTCAGCAGTGGCGGGGAGGGCGGGTTCCAGTCGGTGTTGGGGGCGGTAATAGCGGCGTCCCTGATCGGATTGCTGATAACCCCGGTGTTCTCGCGTATCACCAAGTTCTTCCCGCCGCTGGTGACCGGCATCGTGATTACCACCATCGGCCTGACGCTGATGCCGGTAGCCGCGCGCTGGGCCATGGGCGGCAACAGCCACGCACCGGATTTCGGCAGCATGGCGAATATCGGTCTGGCGGCGGTGACGCTGGTGCTGGTGCTGTTGCTGAGCAAAATCGGCAGTGCGACCATCTCCCGCCTGTCGATCCTGCTGGCCATGGTCGTCGGTACGGTGATCGCGGTGTTCCTCGGCATGGCGGATTTCTCGTCCGTGACCCAGGGGCCGATGTTCGGCTTCCCGACACCCTTCCACTTCGGCATGCCGACCTTCCACTTCGCGGCGATCCTGTCGATGTGCATCGTGGTGATGGTGACGCTGGTGGAAACCTCGGCCGACATTCTGGCGGTCGGTGAGATCATCGACACCAAGGTTGACTCCAAGCGCCTGGGCAACGGCCTGCGCGCCGACATGCTGTCGAGCATGTTCGCGCCGATCTTCGGGTCCTTCACCCAGAGCGCCTTTGCCCAGAACGTCGGGCTGGTGGCGGTCACCGGCATCAAGAGCCGCTACGTGGTGGCCACTGGCGGTTTGTTCCTGGTGCTCCTCGGCCTGCTGCCCTTCATGGGCCGGGTCATCGCCGCCGTGCCGACTTCCGTACTGGGAGGCGCCGGCATCGTACTGTTCGGCACCGTCGCGGCCAGTGGCATTCGGACCTTGTCCAAGGTCGACTACCGCAACAACGTCAATCTGATCATCGTTGCTACCTCCATCGGCTTCGGCATGATCCCGATCGCTGCACCGAGCTTCTACGATCAATTCCCGAGCTGGTTCGCGACCATTTTCCATTCGGGCATCAGCTCGTCGGCGATCATGGCCATCGTGCTGAACCTGACCTTCAACCACCTCACCGCCGGTAACTCCGACCAGCAATCGGTGTTTGCGGCCGGTACCGAGCGGGTGCTGCGTTATCAGGATCTGGCGGCGTTGCGCGAAGGGGACTACTTCAGCGACGGTAAGCTGCACGATTGCGACGGCAAGGAGATTCCGGTGCTGGAATCGGAACACGGTGGGGCAGAACCACGGGCGGTGCACGTCAAAAGCAGTGAGCATGTCTGACGTTCGCGGCGACTGAAGTAAAGGGCCGATCTGTTGAATGGACAGATCGGCTTTTTTTATGGATCAAAAGATCGCAGCCTTTGTAGGAGCTGCCGCAGGCTGCGATCTTTTGATATTTGTATCGGCCACAAAAAAGCCCCTGAATCTTTCGATTCAGGGGCTTTTCAATGTTGCTTGTCTGGCTCCACGACCTGGACTCGAACCAGGGACCCAGTGATTAACAGTCACTTGCTCTACCAACTGAGCTATCGCGGAATGGCGCGTATCTTACTGATTCAAAAAGAGAAGTCAAGCATAGAACAACAATTGGAGAAAATTATCGGGACGGGCGGTGGTTTGGCGGCGATTGGCGGTTACCAGGATCGCCACGGAGGTCTACCATGGTCGCCCGGAAGTGGTGACACGCGCTGCCGGCCATTCGCCGAAAAGGTACGCGCCATGAATCATTTGACCCTCACACCTCGACACCACGGGGTGCACCCATGAGCATCTCTCAGATCAGCCTGCCCAAGGGGGTCGGCCCCCATGCCGAAAAGTTGTTCGACGCCATCACTCAGGCCGGCACCGCTGAAGCATTGAACCGCGCGGGTGGCAAGGCCGAAGGTTTCGTCCTGGGGCTGGAAAGCACCAAGGCGATCAAGAGCCAGGTCGCCGAATTGCTGTATGTCGCCTACGACGACGCTGCCAGCCAGCGTGCGACCGAACTGGCTTAACCGCCGAAGGTAATGGTGGCAACCATCAGTTTGGCGTAGAGCGCTGTGGCACCCAATTGCACCAGCCACAGGGCCAGGCCGCCGAGGAATACACCCGCAGCGACTTGCATTACCAGGTTGTTGCCGCGTTTGGCCGGGGCGCGGGGGATGAAGTGATCCAGGTCATCCAGGTCATCGCGGTCGGCGCGCAGGTCATCGTTTTTCATGTGGGTTCTCATAGGTCATTCAGGTGTACGCAAACCTGTGGGAGCGGGCTTGCTCGCGAATGCGATCTGACTGAGACATCGGTGTTGGAGCTGCTGGCCCTTTCGCGAGCAAGCCCGCTCCCACACGTTGATCTGATTCAGTCTAGGGGAATATCGATGGTCCATAAAAAACGGGAAGCCACAGGCTTCCCGTTTTTCAATTCAAGGCTGAATCAGATGACCTGGACAATCGCGTCCGTCACCACCTCGATGTTGCTCTGGTTCAGTGCGGCCACGCAGATGCGGCCGGTGTCCAGGGCGTAGATGCCGAACTCGTTGCGCAGGCGATGAACTTGCTCAACGCTCAAGCCGGAGTAGGAGAACATGCCGCACTGACGGCCGACGAAGCTGAAATCGCGCTGAGGCGCTTTTTGTGCCAGCAGGTCGACCATCTGGGTACGCATGCCACGAATGCGCAGGCGCATTTCGGCCAGTTCGGCTTCCCACTGGGCGCGCAGTTCCGGGCTGTTCAGCACGGCAGCGACAACGCTGGCACCGTGGGTCGGCGGGTTGGAGTAGTTGGTACGGATCACGCGTTTGACTTGCGACAGCACGCGCGCGCTTTCTTCTTTCGATTCGCTGACGATCGACAGGGCACCCACGCGCTCGCCGTACAGCGAGAACGATTTGGAGAACGAGCTGGAAGCGAAGAACGTCAGGCCCGACTCGGCAAACAGGCGCACGGCAGCGGCGTCTTCGTCGATGCCATCGCCGAAACCTTGATACGCCATGTCGAGGAACGGCACGTGGCCTTTGGCTTTAACGACTTCCAGGACGTTTTTCCAGTCCGCCGGGCTCAGGTCGACGCCGGTCGGGTTGTGGCAGCAGGCGTGCAGCACAATGATCGAGCCGTTCGGCAGCGCGTTCAGGTCTTCCAGCATGCCGGTACGGTTCACGTCGTGGGTCGCGGCATCGTAGTAGCGGTAGTTCTGCACCGGGAAACCGGCGGTTTCGAACAGCGCGCGGTGGTTTTCCCAGCTCGGGTCGCTGATCGCCACGACAGCGTTCGGCAGCAGTTGCTTGAGGAAGTCGGCACCGATTTTCAGAGCGCCAGTACCGCCAACGGCCTGGGTGGTGATGACGCGGCCAGCGGCGAGCAGTGGCGAATCATTGCCGAACAGCAGCTTTTGCACGGCCTGGTCGTAGGCGGCAATGCCGTCGATTGGCAGGTAGCCACGGGAAACGTGTTGAGCGGCGCGAATCGTTTCGGCTTCGACAACGGCGCGCAGGAGTGGAATTCGCCCCTCCTCGTTGCAGTAAACACCGACCCCCAGGTTGACCTTGCTGGTGCGGGTATCGGCGTTGAATGCTTCGTTGAGGCCCAGGATTGGATCGCGTGGTGCCATTTCGACAGCGGAGAACAGGCTCATTATTGCGGCGGCTCTGAATGGAGAGTGGAGGGACGTGTCGCGCTCCAGCCGAATGCACTAGAGCGGTGCACAAACGGGGAGCTAGTATAGAGGCCATCGGCGATGGCTGGCGACAGGCGATTGACCTTTTAAGGCAAGTTTTTCCGATTATTTATCGACCGTCAGTCGAATGGTCTCGGCAAAGGTTTTGCGTGATACAGGACGTTTGCCTTGAAAGCGCTGGCAATCGGCTCCACATTGAGCACAATCCAGTTTTTTCTCCGGGCGACATCGGTCGTTTGCGGTCTTTCTCGTTCGTGCCGGTTTGACCGGCAAGAGTGATCCAGAGGTATTTCATGTCTGAATTCCAGCTAGTCACCCGTTTCGAGCCCGCCGGCGATCAGCCGGAAGCCATCCGCCTGATGGTCGAGGGCATCGAGGCCGGGCTGGCGCACCAGACGCTGCTCGGTGTGACCGGCTCGGGCAAGACTTTCAGCATCGCCAACGTGATCGCCCAGGTGCAGCGCCCGACGCTGGTGCTGGCGCCCAACAAGACCCTGGCGGCGCAGTTGTACGGGGAGTTCAAGGCGTTCTTCCCGAACAACGCGGTGGAGTATTTCGTTTCCTATTACGACTACTACCAACCCGAAGCCTACGTGCCGTCCTCGGACACCTTCATCGAGAAAGATGCCTCGATCAACGACCACATCGAGCAGATGCGGCTGTCGGCGACCAAGGCATTGCTCGAGCGCAAGGACGCGATCATCGTCACCACGGTGTCGTGCATCTACGGCCTGGGCAGCCCGGAAACCTATCTGAAGATGGTGTTGCACGTGGATCGCGGCGACAAGCTCGACCAGCGTGAGTTGCTGCGCCGCCTGGCCGACCTGCAATACACCCGCAACGACATGGAATTCGCCCGTGCGACCTTCCGTGTGCGCGGCGATGTGATCGATATCCACCCGGCGGAATCGGATTTCGAAGCAATCCGCATCGAACTCTTCGACGATGAGGTGGAAAGCCTGTCGGCCTTCGATCCATTGACCGGCGAAGTGATCCGCAAGCTGCCGCGCTTCACCTTCTACCCGAAGAGCCACTACGTCACGCCCCGGGAAACCCTGATGGGCGCGGTCGAAGGCATCAAGGTCGAGTTACAGGAGCGCCTGGAATACCTGCGCTCCAACAACAAGCTGGTGGAAGCCCAGCGCCTGGAGCAGCGCACCCGTTTCGATCTGGAGATGATCCTCGAACTGGGTTACTGCAACGGCATCGAAAACTACTCCCGTTACCTGTCCGGTCGCGAAGCCGGCGCGGCGCCACCCACCCTTTACGATTACCTGCCGGCCGATGCCTTGCTGGTGATCGATGAATCCCACGTCAGCGTTCCGCAGGTGGGCGCCATGTACAAGGGCGACCGCTCGCGCAAGGAAACCCTGGTCGAATACGGTTTCCGCCTGCCCTCGGCCCTGGACAACCGGCCGATGCGTTTCGATGAATGGGAAAGCATCAGCCCGCAGACGATTTTCGTCTCGGCGACGCCAGGCAATTATGAAGCCGAGCACGCCGGGCGCGTGATTGACATGGTGGTGCGCCCGACCGGGCTGGTGGACCCGCAAATCGAGATCCGCCCGGCACTGACCCAGGTCGACGACTTGCTGTCGGAAATCACCAAGCGTGTCGCTCTGGAAGAGCGAGTGCTGGTCACGACGCTGACCAAGCGCATGGCCGAAGACTTGACCGACTATCTGGCGGATCACGGCGTGCGAGTGCGTTATCTGCACTCGGACATCGACACCGTGGAACGGGTCGAAATCATCCGCGACCTGCGTCTCGGCACCTTCGATGTGTTGGTGGGGATCAACCTGTTGCGTGAAGGTCTGGACATGCCGGAAGTGTCGCTGGTGGCGATCCTCGATGCCGACAAGGAAGGCTTCCTGCGTTCCGAGCGCTCGCTGATCCAGACCATCGGCCGCGCGGCGCGTAACCTCAATGGTCGGGCGATTCTGTATGCCGACCGCATTACCGGTTCCATGGAGCGCGCGATCGGCGAAACCGAGCGCCGTCGCGACAAGCAGATCGCCTTCAACCTGGCCAACGGCATCACGCCCAAAGGCGTGTTCAAGGACGTTGCCGACATCATGGAAGGCGCCACCGTGCCCGGTTCGCGCAGCAAGAAGCGCAAAGGCATGGCCAAGGCCGCCGAGGAAAACGCCAGGTACGAAGCCGAATTGCGCTCGCCGGGCGAGATCGCCAAGCGTATCAAGGCCCTGGAAGAGAAGATGTATGCATTGGCGCGTGATCTGGAGTTTGAAGCAGCGGCGCAGATGCGCGACGAGATTGGCAAGTTGCGGGAGCGGTTGATCACTGTTTGAGATTCAGGTGAGTGTGCGGGCCTCTTCGCGAGCAAGCCCGCTCCCACCGTTGATCGGGTTGTCCTGACGGGCGCGGTCCAATGTGGGAGCGGGCTTGCTCGCGAAGGGGCCGGTCTTTGCGCCACAATACTTAACTAGTGCGCTTCCCCAGCCTTCAACCCCGCCGGCAATTTCCGGGTCAGCAACACCGCCAGCATGCTGATCCCCAGCGCAATCCCGACAAAATGAAACGCATCGTTGTAGGCCATGATCGATGCCTGCTGATGCGCGATCTCGCTGAGTTTGCCCAGTGCCGCCGTTTCACTGCCCAGCCGGTCGGTCAGCGAGGCAATGCGCTCGGCGACCTGTGGGTTACTCGGCACGATGGACTCACGCAGGTAATCAAAATAGACCTTGGTCCGCGCATCCAGCAGCGTGGCGAGCAGGGCGATGCCGATGGCCCCGCCGAGGTTGCGCAGGATGTTGAACAGGCTCGATGCCGATCCTGCATCCTGGGGCAGGATGTAGGACGTCGCGATCAGCGAGATGGTGACCATGATCAGCGGCTGGCCCAGGGCGCGGATGATCTGGATCTGATTGAACTGCGGCCCGGCAAAGTCCGGGTTCAGCACGCCCGAAGAGAAGCTCGCCAACCCGAATAGCCCGAAGCCCAATGTGCACAGCCATTTGGGCGAGATGAACTTCATCAGCTTGGGCACCAGCGGGATCAGAAACAGCTGCGGCACACCCATCCACATGATCACTTCACCGATCTGCAGGGCGTTGTAGTTCTGGATTTGCGCCAGGTACAGCGGCAGCAGGTAGATCGAGCCGTACAACCCGACCCCCATCCCGACGCTGGAAATGCTGGACAAGCCGAAGTTGCGGTTGCCGAGGATGCCGAGGTTGATCAGCGGATTGGGTTTGGAAAACTGCACGATGACAAAGGTGATCAGGCTGACCAGCGCGATGCTGCCCAGGGTCACGATCAGGCTGGATTCCAGCCAGTCCTTGCGATGGCCTTCCTCCAGGAATACCTGCAGGCAACCGAGCCCGACGCCGAGGGTGAGAATGCCGGCGTAGTCGGTGCTTTTCAGCAATTCCCAGTGCGCTTCTTTCTTCTCCAGGCCGTACATCAGGCCGGCGATCATGATCAGGCCGGGCGGGATGTTGATGTAGAAGATGTACTCCCAGCCCCAGTTCTCCGTCAGCCAGCCGCCGAGGGTCGGGCCGATGGAGGGCGCGAACGTGGCGGTCATGGCGAACATGGCCATGCCTTTGGCGCGGTGGTGTTCCGGGAGCTTGATCAGGGTCAGGGTGAACGCCAGTGGAATCAGCGCACCGCCGGTAAACCCCTGCAGGGCGCGAAACACGATCATGCTCTCCAGGCTCCAGGCCATGGAGCAGAGCAGGGAGGCCGCGAGAAATCCGAGGGACACCCACACCGCCAGGCGTCGCGCCGACAGCAACTGCACGAGCCAGGCGGTGAGCGGGATCATGATGATCTCCGCCACCAGGTAGGAGGTGGAAATCCACGAGCCTTCCTCCAGGGTCGCCGACAGCGCGCCCTGGATATCCTTGAGCGAGGAATTGGTGATCTGGATGTCCAGCACCGCCATGAAGGCGCCGAGCATCACGCTCATCACCGCGATCCAGTCCCGCCGGGTCGGTTCGCCGACCGGGCGGATCAGTTGATCACCGGCCATCGTCAGGGGCGGCTTTGTGGCTCACTTTGGGGGTGGCGTCTTCAGGGGCATCCTTGATGTTCACCTTGGCGGTCACCGACATGCCCGGACGGATCTTGCCGCGTAACGGATTGTCGGCGGCGAAGGTCAGTTTTACCGGAATCCGTTGCACGACCTTGGTGAAGTTGCCCGTGGCATTGTCCGGCGGCAGCAGGCTGAACTGCGCGCCCGAGGCGGCGAACAGGCTGTCGACACGGGCTTTGATCGGCGTGTCGCTGTAGGCGTCGAAGGTCAGTTCGGCTTCCTGGCCGGGTTGCATGTGGCCGATCTGGGTTTCCTTGAAGTTGGCCTGAATCCAGATGTCTTCGTCAGGCACGATCGACAGCAGGTAAGCGCCGGCCTGCACGTATTGGCCTTCGCGGGCGGCACGCTGGCCGATCAGGCCGCTGATGGGTGCATGGATTTCGCTGCGGGTCAGGTTCAGTTCGGCCTGGGCCAGGTCGGTTTTTGCGTTGGCGATCTGTGCATCGAGGCGTTTGATCTCGGCGGTCAGCGCGTTGACCTGCTGGCGCTGACTTTGCGCATCCGCCTGGGCCTTGGCCACTTGCGAGCGGGCAATGTGGGATTCGGCAGAGAGCGTGGTTACCCGCTCTTCCGACACATAACCGGGTTTGCGCAAGGTTTCGGCGCGGGTCAGGTCGATCTGCGAGCGGTCCAGGCTGGCCTGGCTGGACGCGACTTGCGCTTCGCTGGCGGCAATCAGGCTGGCCTGCTGGGTCAGCTTGCTCTGGGCTTGCAGGCGCTCGGCCTGGCGGGTGGCCAGGGCGGCATTGGCGCGGTCGACAGCGAGACGGAAGTCGTCGCCTTCGAGTTTGATCAGCAACTGGCCTTTCTCGACATGCTGGTTGTCCTGCACCAGCACCTGGTCGATGCGCGCGCCCAACTGGCTCGACACGCGGGTGATCTCGCCCTGGACATAAGCGTTGTCGGTACTTTCATAAAAGCGCCCCTTGAAGAACCACTGGGCAAACAGGCCCCCGGCAATCAACAGGACCATCAGCAGGAATATAAAGAGGCGACGCTTGAGTTGGGCAGGCATGAGGCAAACTGTAGTCGAGAAATTGTAAGGGAAGTTATCAGCAGGCAAATCTGGCATACAGCCGATAAGTGGTAAATGCCGTCGGTGGATATTCGGCCATTCACCGCGTCATAGGGAGGTTACAGACGCAACCTTGGCTTAAATGCCCTGTTCGCTGGAGCCGGGCGGGTGTCGCCTGTTACCATTCGCGCCTAGTTTGAACTTCGCTTTTTTTCTTTTCGAGACATGCCATGACCACCGTCCGCACTCGCATCGCGCCATCGCCTACCGGGGATCCCCACGTAGGTACCGCCTACATCGCCTTGTTCAACTACTGCTTTGCCAAGCAGCACGGCGGTGAGTTCATCCTGCGGATCGAAGACACCGACCAATTGCGTTCGACCCGTGAGTCCGAGCAGCAGATTTTCGACGCCTTGCGCTGGCTGGGGATCGACTGGAGCGAAGGCCCGGACGTCGGCGGCCCGCACGGTCCGTATCGGCAGAGCGAGCGTGGCGATATTTATCAGAAGTATTGCCAGCAACTGGTCGACATGGGGCATGCCTTCCCGTGCTTCTGCACCGCCGAAGAGCTGGACCAGATGCGCGCCGAGCAGATGGCTCGCGGTGAAACCCCGCGTTACGACGGCCGCGCGCTGCTGCTGTCCAAGGAAGAAGTCGCCCGTCGCCTGGCCGCTGGCGAACCCCATGTGATCCGCATGAAGGTGCCGAGCGAAGGCGTCTGCGTGGTGCCGGACATGCTGCGTGGCGACGTCGAGATCCCGTGGGACCGCATGGACATGCAAGTCCTGATGAAGACCGACGGCCTGCCGACGTACTTCCTGGCCAACGTGGTCGACGATCACCTGATGGGCATCACCCATGTATTGCGCGGCGAAGAGTGGCTGCCATCGGCACCGAAGCTGATCCTGCTTTACGAGTACTTCGGCTGGGAACAACCGGAGCTGTGCTACATGCCGCTGCTGCGTAACCCGGACAAGAGCAAGCTGTCCAAGCGCAAGAACCCGACCTCGGTGACGTTCTACGAGCGCATGGGCTTCATGCCGGAAGCGATGCTCAATTACCTGGGCCGCATGGGCTGGTCGATGCCGGACGAGCGCGAGAAGTTCTCGTTGCAGGAAATGGTCGACCACTTCGATCTCAAGCGCGTGTCCCTTGGCGGGCCGATCTTCGACATCGAGAAGCTGTCCTGGCTCAACGGCCAATGGCTGCGTGACCTGCCGGTGGAAGAGTTCGCCGCGCGCGTGCAGAAGTGGGCGTTCAACGCCGAATACATGATGAAGATCGCACCGCACGTGCAGGGCCGGGTCGAAACCTTCAGCCAGGTGGCACCGCTGGCCGGGTTCTTCTTTGCCGGTGGCGTGAATCCGGACGCCAAACTGTTCGAATCCAAGAAACTGTCGGGTGATCAGGTCCGTCAGTTGATGCAGTTGATCCTGTGGAAGCTCGAAAGCCTGCGTCAGTGGGAGAAGGACAGCATCACCTCGACCATTCAGGCCGTAGTCGAATCCCTGGAGCTGAAGCTGCGTGATGCCATGCCGCTGATGTTTGCCGCGATCACCGGCCAGGCCAGTTCGGTGTCGGTGCTCGATGCGATGGAAATCCTCGGACCGGACCTGACCCGATTCCGTCTGCGCCAGGCCATCGACCTGCTGGGCGGTGTGTCGAAGAAAGAAAACAAAGAGTGGGAAAAGCTGTTGGGCGCTATCGCCTAAACGCTTTTGATTCCCTGTAGGAGCTGCCGCAGGCTGCGATCTTTTGATCTTGCTTCCAAAAGCCAACGTCAAAAGATCGCAGCCTTCGGCAGCTCCTACAGGTCTGTGTTGCGTGTAAACCTCCCGAATTTCCGGGGGGAGGGCGGTAAGTGGTTGTTATGCCGACAAAAAATTTTAATTTTTTTGAAAAATAAGTTTGACAGGCTTTCGATACGCCCTTAAGATTCGCCCCGTCCTCAGCGATGACATCAACGATGAGGGGCTATAGCTCAGCTGGGAGAGCGCTTGCATGGCATGCAAGAGGTCGACGGTTCGATCCCGTCTAGCTCCACCAATTTACACTTCAAGGCCTGGCCACACCGGTCTTGAAGCGATCAACACTCAGCGTTGATCAGTTGTATGGAAGGGTTTGCGTCCCCTTCGTCTAGTGGCCTAGGACACCGCCCTTTCACGGCGGTAACAGGGGTTCGAGTCCCCTAGGGGACGCCAGTTTTACAGAAGCGATGTTGCAAGATGTCGCTCCGCCGCGAGGCGAAAAATCCGGGGCTATAGCTCAGCTGGGAGAGCGCCTGCATGGCATGCAGGAGGTCAGCGGTTCGATCCCGCTTAGCTCCACCAATTTTACAGTTCAAGGTCTGGCCACACCGGCCTTGAATCGATCAGCTCTCAGCACTGATCAATTGTATAGAAGGGTTTGTGTCCCCTTCGTCTAGTGGCCTAGGACACCGCCCTTTCACGGCGGTAACAGGGGTTCGAGTCCCCTAGGGGACGCCACGATTACCCGCTCTGCGGGATTTATAAGGGTCATTCAATTATTGAATGGCCCTTTTGTTTGTCTGGCGTTTGGCCAAATTCCTCCATTTCCAAAAAAACTGTTCTTCAGACCAGCGGTCACACCCATGACTTGCTAAAATTTATTATGAGAATAATATTTTAATCGTAATATTCGGAGGCAACGATGAACGATAAAAAAGCTCAAACCCGCGAACGCATCCTCAAGGCTGCCAGCGCAGCGCTGATTCAGCGTGGCCCGGCCGAGCCAAGCGTGGGCGAAGTGATGGGGGCGGCGGGCCTGACGGTCGGCGGCTTCTACGCACACTTCGAAAGCAAGGACGCGATGATGCTCGAGGCGTTCAAGCAGTTGCTCGGTCACCGCCGCGACCTGATTGCCGACATGGACGCCGAGTTGACCGGTGAAGAGCGTCGCGCGCTGGTGGCCGCGTTCTATCTGTCGCGCAAGCACCGTGACTCCTCCGAATCGGCCTGTCCGATCCCGGCATCGGTCGGCGAACTGGGGCGGCTGCCGGAAGCGTTTCGTGTCGCCCTGAATGAACATATGGAATTGATGGTCGCGCAGTTGGCGGCCAGTCCTGAAGAAACCGAAAAAGCCCTGGCTGATTTGGCCTTGATGGTCGGTGGGTTGGCTCTGGCGCGGGCGCTGGGGCCGGGAGAGTTATCAGATCGATTACTGCGCGCCGCCAAATCGGCAGTGCGTTGACCCTGAAGGCTGCGGCCTGAGGAGAATGCGATGAGCGCGTTAAAGTGGGTTCGTGGCGTTAATGGCACCTTGGGCTGGTTTGCCCCGAAACTGGTCGCTAGCAAAATGCGATTGGCCTTCATGACACCGCGGGACCTGCCGCCCCGTGACTGGGAGCTGCCGCTGTTGGCGCGATCCGAGCGCATTACCCTGCGGTTTGGCCTTTCGGCGCTGCGTTGGGGGCAGGGGCCGGCCGTGCTGCTGATGCACGGTTGGGAAGGTCGGCCGACGCAGTTTGCCAGCCTCATCACCGCGCTGGTCGATGCCGGTTACTCGGTCGTCGCCCTGGATGGTCCGGCCCACGGCCGCTCGCCGGGCAGCGAAGCGAATGTGGTGCTGTTCGCTCGCGCCATGCTTGAAGCCGCCTCCGAACTGCCCCCGCTGCAAGCGGTCATCGGCCACTCCATGGGCGGCGCCAGTGCCATGCTCGCGGTCCAGTTGGGTTTGCGCACCGAAACCCTGGTGAGCATTGCCGCCCCGGCGCGGATTCTCGGCGTGCTGCGTGGTTTCGCCCGTTATGTGGGGCTGCCACCGAAGGCTCGCTCGGCGTTCATTCGCCAGGTGGAGAATGATGTCGGCATGCGTGCCGCAATGCTGGATGTCGCGCACTATCAACTCGATATGCCCGGCCTGATCGTTCACGCCGAAGATGACAACTTCGTCCCGGTCAGCGAGTCGCAATTGATCCACGAAGCGTGGTTCGACAGTCGCTTGCTGCGTTTGAAGGAGGGTGGTCATCAGCGTGTATTGGCCGACCCCCGAGTGATTGATGGCGTGTTATCACTGCTGGCCGGTCGCAGTCTGCAATCACGCCAATCCGCTTGAGCTTCCGTTACACTGCGCCGGTCGAAATCATCTGACCGGGAGTGGGGCATGGGCTGGGATCGGGAAACGCCATTTATCATTGATCTGCAAGTGGACGCCGAGGACATCGACGGGTTGGGACACGCGAACAACGCGGTCTACGTGACCTGGCTCGAGCGCTGCGCCTGGCGCCACTCCCAACGCCTTGGCCTGGATCTGGTCGAATACCGGCGGCTGGACCGGGCGATGGCGGTGGTGCGCCACGAGATCGATTACCTGGCAGCGGCCTACGAAGGCGATGAGCTGCAATTGGCGACCTGGATCGTCGATTGGGATCAGCGCCTGAAAATGACCCGACACTTCCAGCTGATCCGCCCCAGCGACAATGCAACGTTGCTGCGTGCGCAAACCACGTTCGTCTGCATCGAGCTGTCCACCGGCAAGCCCAAGCGCATGCCGACGGAGTTCATCGAAGGCTATGGCCCGGCGATTCAGGCGCAGGAGTTGGTGCAACCCTGATTCCCTGTGGGAGCGGGCTTGCTCGCGAATGCAG
The DNA here is from genome assembly GCF_058783925.1 of Pseudomonas sp. FW305-70. Taxonomy (NCBI): domain Bacteria; kingdom Pseudomonadati; phylum Pseudomonadota; class Gammaproteobacteria; order Pseudomonadales; family Pseudomonadaceae; genus Pseudomonas; species Pseudomonas sp. FW305-70. The sequence goes on along the minus strand of NZ_JBYSYZ010000001.1, from coordinate 234,617 downwards.
TGTGTCAGCAAATTAAATGTTGGCTGACACGACGCTTTCGCGAGCAAGCCCGCTCCCACATTGGATTTGCGATGTTCTGCAGATTTTCTCTGAAACCCAGTAAACTGCCCCACGTTTTTCCTCGAGTGTGTTTTTCATGCAAATTGCTTTGGCGCCCATGGAGGGGTTGGTCGACGACATCCTGCGCGATGTACTGACCCGCGTGGGTGGTATTGACTGGTGCGTGACCGAGTTCATTCGGGTCAACGACCAGTTGCTGACGCCTGCCTATTTCCACAAGTTCGGCCCGGAGCTGCTCAACGGTGCCCGGACCGCCTCCGGTGTGCCGCTGCGTGTGCAACTGCTCGGTTCCGATCCGGTGTGCCTGGCGGAAAATGCCGCGCTGGCTTGCGAGCTGGGTTCCGAAGTGATTGACCTGAACTTCGGCTGCCCGGCCAAGACCGTCAACAAATCCCGTGGTGGTGCGGTCCTGCTCAAGGAACCCGAGCTGCTCAACCAGATCGTCGAGCACGTCCGTCGTGCCGTCCCCGCGCACATTCCGGTCACCGCCAAGATGCGCCTGGGCTTCGACAGCCCGGACGGTTCGCTGGTGTGTGCCACGGCCCTGGCCGAAGGCGGTGCGGAACACATCGTGGTGCACGCGCGGACCAAGGTGGATGGCTACAAGCCGCCGGCGCACTGGGAGTGGATTCCACGTGTCCAGGACGTGGTCACGGTGCCGGTGTTCGCCAATGGTGATATCTGGAGCGTCGAAGACTGGCGGCGTTGCCGCGAGATCAGTGGCGTGGAAGACATCATGCTCGGTCGCGGCCTGGTCTCGCGCCCCGATCTGGCCAGGCAGATCGCCGCTGCCCGGGCCGGTGAAGAGGTCGTGGAGATGACCTGGAACGAGCTGCTGCCGCTGATCCAGGACTTCTGGCTGCAAGCCAAGGCGCAGATGACGCCACGCCAATCGCCGGGTCGCCTGAAGCAATGGCTGGCGATGCTGACCCGCAATTATCCCGAGGCGGTAGAGCTGTTCACCGTCCTGCGTCGTGAGACCGAACTGGATAACGTCTCGCGTTTGTTGGGGCTGCCGGTGGCTGAAGCCGCCTGAGGCTGTTTTAAAAAAAAGCAGAAAATAGGCTCTTGAAATGCAATCAGCGGTCCCTATCTAAGGGTTACGCGATGCCGAATTCGGGTCGCGGAGACAAAAAACCTTGCTGATTGTTTTCAGGAGATTTGAATCATGGCTACTACATTTTCCCTGGCCCCACTGTTTCGGTCCTCGGTAGGTTTCGACCGTTTCAACGACTTGTTCGAGACCGCCCTGCGCAACGAACCAGGCAGCAGTTATCCACCCTATAACGTGGAAAAACATGGCGACGACCAGTACCGTATTGTCATCGCAGCGGCTGGTTTCCAGGAAGAAGACCTGGAGCTCGAAGTCGAGAAGGGTGTGCTGACCATCAGTGGCGGTAAACGCGACGCAAACGAAGACGTCACTTATCTGTATCAGGGCATTGCCCAGCGTGCGTTCAAGCTGTCCTTCCGTCTGGCGGATCACATCGAGATCAAGGCGGCCGGCCTGAGCAACGGTCTGTTGAGCATCGACCTGCTGCGGGTGATTCCGGAAGAGGCGAAAGCCAAGCGCATCCCGATCAACGGGGCACAAAAACCGGCTCTGCAACACTGAGTCCGGGCACAAAGAAGGGCGCCTTTGGCGCCCTTCTTTGTGCCTGTACCATTTGTAGGAGCTGCCGCAGGCTGCGATCTTTTGATTTTGAATTTTAAGATCAAAAGATCGCAGCCTTCGGCAGCTCCTACAGGGTTCGCGTCACTTCAGGAGTTTTTGAAATTCTTCCACCGGCAGCGGCGGGCTGTGCAAATACCCTTGGTAGAAATGACACTCCAGCCCCTGCAGGAACTCAAGCTGCTCCGCTGTTTCCACCCCTTCGGCAATCACTTTCAAATCCAGGCTGTGGGCCATGGCGACGATGGCGCGGATGATCTCGGCGTCGTTCGGGTCGCTGGTGGCGTCGCGGATGAACGACTTGTCGATTTTCAGGGTATCGACCGGCAAGCGCTTGAGGTAGGTCAGCGAGGAGTAGCCAGTGCCGAAGTCGTCCATGGCGAAGCTCACACCGAGTTTTTTCAGGCGGCGCATTTTGCCGATGGTGTCTTCCAGGTTCTGGATCACGATGCCTTCGGTGATTTCCAGCTTCAGCAACGTGCAGGGCAGCCCATAGGTGGCGAGGCTGTTTTCAACGCGTTCAACGAAATCGTTCTGGCGGAACTGGCGCGGGCTGATGTTCACGCACAGGCTGAACTTGTACGGGTTCACCAGGCCCCGGTCGATCAATTTCTTGAAGGCCTGGCAGGCTTCGTCGAGGATCCAGGTGCCGACCTCCAGGATCAGTCCGCTGTCTTCCAGCACCTTGATGAACTCGGTGGGTGACTGTGCGCCGAGCTCTGGATGATTCCAGCGTACCAGGGCCTCGGCGCCGACGATGCGGTCGCCCCGGGCGTCGACCTGGGGTTGGTAATGCACGCGAAACTCGCCCCGGGACAGGGCCAGACGCAGGTCGGTTTCCATGCGCAGGCGTTCGCTCGCGGCCTTCTGCATGGTGTTGTGGTACATCTGCGCGGTATTGCGCCCCGAGTCCTTGGCGCGATAGAGCGCAATGTCGGCGCGCTTGAGCAGGTCGGTCGGGGTCGAGCCGTGATCGGGGATCAGCGCAATGCCGATACTGGGCGTCACTTGCAGGCGCTGGCCGTCGAGGAACATCGGTTCGGACAGCAGCTCGCGCAGGGTGTCGGCCAGTTCCCGAACCTGATCGCTGACTTCGCTGCGCGAGCCTTCGAGACCGCTGAGCAGCACCACGAATTCGTCGCCACCCAGGCGTGCAACGGTGTCCTCCATGCGCACGCTGGCCTCCAGGCGCGCGGTGATGATTTTCAGCACGGTATCGCCCACCGGGTGCCCGAGGGAGTCGTTGATGTGCTTGAAATGGTCGAGGTCGAGGAACATCAGCGCGCCGCGCAGGTTATGCCGTTTGAGCAGGGCGATCTGCTGGCTCAGGCGGTCCATCAGCAAGGCACGGTTGGGCAGGTTGGTCAGTGGGTCGTGGTAGGCCAGATGGCGAATCTGTGCTTCGGCGTTTTTCAGCAGGCTCACGTCCCGCGCGGTCAACAGCAGGCAGGCGGTTTCGTTGAGGGTGATCGGCTCCACCGAGACTTCGACGGTGAGCAGTTCGCCGCGCTTGTTGCGCCCGAGCATTTCCTGGTGATGAACCCGGCCCTTGATCTGCAATTCGGCCAGCAGCGCCGAGCGTTGTTTTTCTTCCGCCCAGATCCCGACCTGGTACACCGTGCGCCCCACCACTTCTTCGGCGCGGTAGCCGGTCAGGCGGCAGAAACCGTCGTTGACCTCCAGATAGCGGCCGGTGTCGCGCTCGGTGATGGTGATGGCGTCGGGGCTGGAGTGGAAGGCCTTGGCGAATTTCTCTTCGCTGGCCTTGAGCGCCGCTTCCGAGCGTTGTTGCTGGGTGATGTCGCGCAGCGTGGTGACGATGCAGGCCTGGTCGCCGACGCTGATCTGGCGGCTGGAAATCACGCAGGTCAGGGCCTGTCCGTCCTTGTGCTGGACGAGGATGGCGACGTTGTTCAGGCCTTGTTCGCGGATCACTTGTTCGATCCGTCGCAGGCTTTTCGCTGACGCGTCCCACAGACCGATTTCGTCGGCGCTGCGGCCGATCACATCGGCGGCGCTCCAGCCGAAGGTCTGGGTGAAGCTGGAGTTGATTTCTATGAACTGGCCGCTGTCCTGGTGGGTGACGCAGATCGGATCGGGGCTGACCTGGAACAGCGTGGCGAATTTTTCTTCGGAGGCCACCAGCCGTTGTTCGCGCTCCACCTGGTCAGTGATGTCGAGCAAGGTGCCGGCCATGCGCACCGGTACGCCGTTGTCATCGCGGTAGAGGCGGGCGCGGCTTTCCAGGTAGCGTGAGCTGCCGTCGGGCAATTGCACGCGGTAGGTCAATTGATAGTTGCCGGCCGGGCCTTCGCGCAGGCTGCGGTAGGCGTCGCGCATGGTGTCGCGCTCTTCGCCGGGCACGCCCTCGAAAAACGCGTCGAAGGATTCGTGAAAGGGTTTGGCTTCCAGACCGTGCAGTTGGGCGGCCCGTGCCGATCCGTAGAGCATGCCGCTGGGAATGTGCCAGTCCCAGGTACCGAGTTGCGCCGAATCCAGGGCCAGGTCGAGGCGTTCCTGGCTGTCCTTGAGGGCGTGTTCGGCGGCTTTGCGTTCGGTGGTGTCGAGAAAAGTGCTCAGCAGATAGGGCTGGCCCTCGAGCTCGACTTTTTGCGCACTGAGGATGCCGTCATGGATCTGGCCGTTGCTGGCACGAAACTGCACTTCCATGCTGACCACATCGCCTTTGGCTTTAGTGGCCTTGACCAGATCGGTCCGTTGCTCGGGGTGTACCCACAGCCCCAGTTCCAGGGTGGTGCGCCCGATCGCGTTTTGCACAGGCCAACCGAACAGGCTTTCGAAATACTGGTTGGCTTCGGTAATCAGGCCGTCTTCCTGGCGGGTCAGCAGAACCATGTTCGGGCACAGGTGAAACAGGGTGGCGAAGCGCTTTTCCGAGCTGCTCAAGGCCTGCTCACGCTGGCGCTGGTGAGTGATCTCGCGGATCACGCCAATCATCCGCGGCCGGCCATGCTTGTCCGGCAACAGGCTGCCGCTGATTTCCAGCCAGTGCAGGCTGCCGTCGGGCCAGCGGATGCGGTGGTGCATGGCCTGCTCCAGTGGCGCGCCGCCAATGACCGCATGAAAGGCACGAACGGTTTTGGCGCGATCCTCGGGTGGCAGCAGGTCGAGGTATTCCAGGTCATGGGGCAGCGGTTGCCGTGGATCGAACCCGAACAGCGCCTGCGTGCCCCGGGACCAGCTGATCTGCCCGCGCTCGATGTCCCAATACCAGGCGCCCAGGCGCGCACCGTTGAGCGCGGCCAGCAATTGCGAGGCGCTTTCCCAGCTCTGTTCGGAGCTTTTCGGATCAATTGCCTGGATACGCGGCATCGGCGGAATACGGTCTACAGATTTCGGCATTGGCAAGCCTTGGGCTGGTGTTGGGCGTTTGTTGCAGGCATTCGCGGCTCTATAGGAGTAGCACAAGTTAGCCTTGAGTCCCTGGCAGATCGAGTTAAGCGTCCAGCAAGGCCATGAAGGCCCGCGCAGCATTCGACAGCGTCCTTTCCGTGTGCAGGATATAGCCTAGCTGGCGAGTGAGCTGTATGCCCGGCAAAGGTATGCGCGCCACCTGGTCATCGAGCATGGTGCGCGGCAGGACACTCCAGGCCAGGCCGATCGAAACCATCATCTTGATGGTTTCCAGGTAGTTGGTACTCATGGCGATGTTGGGTGTCAGGCCCTGGGCTTCGAACAGTCGTTGCACGATGTGGTGGGTAAAGGTGTTGCCGCCGGGGAATACCGCCGGGTGTCGGGCGATGTCCGCCAGGCTGACCTTGCCGTTGTTGAGCAGTGAATGCTCCGGGGCGACCACGAAATCCAGCGGGTCGTCCCACACAGGCGTGGCCTTGACCAGTGTGTGGGGCTCCGGTGCGAGGGTGATGACCGCCAGTTCGGCGCGGCCATGGAGAATTTCCTCGTAGGCCACTTCCGAATCGAGAAACTGAATATCCAGCGCCACTTGCGGGTAGCGTCGGGTGAATTCCCTTAATAAAGGCGGCAAGCGGTGCAGGCCGATGTGGTGACTGGTGGCCAGGGTCAGACGGCCGGTCACTTCGCCAGTGAGGTTGGTCAGGGCGCGGCGCGTATCATCCAGCACATTGAGAATCTGATAAGCCCGTGGCAGCAGGGCGCGCCCGGCCTCGGTCAAGCCCACTTCACGGCCCAGGCGATCGAACAGCCGCACCTTCAATTGCTGCTCCAGTCCGGCGATGCGCTTGCTGATGGCCGGCTGGGTCAGGTGCAGCCGTTCACCTGCGCCGGAGAAACTTCCGGTCTCGGCAATGGCAATAAAAGCATTGAGGTTGGCCAGGTCCATGTTCGCATTCCAGTTGGTTATCCAAAGCATAAAAAATATGAATTTGAGTTATTTAATGTAACCCCATAGGATCGACCTCACAAGCCAAGGGGTTATTGAGTCATTCAAAATCCGGGGCATAGAAACAAGCTGATGAGGAAACCGTCTGATGGCCGGCAAAACGCTCTACGACAAGCTCTGGGATTCGCATTTGGTCAAGCAGCGCGACGATGGCTCTGCGCTGATCTACATCGACCGTCACATCATCCACGAAGTGACTTCGCCGCAAGCCTTTGAAGGCCTGCGTCTGGCCGGGCGCAAGCCATGGCGCATCGATGCCAACATCGCGACCCCGGACCACAACGTACCGACCACCCCGGAGCGCAAGGGTGGCATCGACGCCATCGTTGACCAGGTCTCGCGCCTGCAAGTCCAGACCCTCGATGACAACTGCGATGAATACGGCATTGTCGAATTCAAGATGAACGACGTTCGCCAGGGCATCGTCCACGTCATCGGCCCGGAGCAGGGCGCCACCTTGCCGGGCATGACCGTGGTCTGCGGCGACTCCCATACCTCGACCCACGGCGCATTCGGCGCATTGGCCCACGGTATCGGCACTTCCGAGGTCGAGCATGTGCTCGCTACCCAGTGCCTGGTCGCCAAGAAAATGAAAAACATGCTGGTGCGCGTCGAAGGCCAATTGCCGTTCGGCGTGACCGCCAAGGACATCGTGCTCGCCGTGATCGGCAAGATCGGCACCGCCGGCGGTAACGGCCACGCCATCGAGTTCGCCGGCAGTGCGATTCGCGACCTGTCCGTGGAAGGCCGCATGACCATCTGCAACATGTCCATCGAAGCCGGCGCTCGCGTAGGCCTGGTGGCTGCAGACGAAAAGACTGTGGAATACGTCAAGGGTCGTCCGTTCGCTCCGAAAGGCGCGGAGTGGGACCTGGCCGTCGAAGCCTGGAAAGACCTGGTGTCCGACGCCGACGCCAGATTCGACACCGTGGTCGAGCTCGACGCAACGCAAATCAAGCCGCAGGTCAGCTGGGGCACCTCGCCGGAAATGGTACTGGCAGTCGACCAGAACGTGCCGGATCCTGCGAAGGAAATGGACCTGGTCAAGCGTGATTCCATCGTCCGTGCCTTGAAATACATGGGTTTGACCGCCAATCAGGCGATTACCGACATCCAGCTCGACCGCGTGTTCATCGGTTCCTGCACCAACTCGCGAATCGAAGACCTGCGCGCCGCCGCGGTGATCGCCAAGGGCCGCAAAGTGGCCTCGACCATCAAGCAGGCCATCGTCGTTCCAGGCTCGGGCCTGGTGAAGGCTCAGGCTGAATCGGAAGGCCTGGACAAGATTTTCCTCGAAGCCGGTTTCGAATGGCGTGAGCCGGGTTGCTCGATGTGCCTGGCGATGAACCCGGACCGTTTGGAAAGTGGCGAGCATTGCGCCTCGACCTCCAACCGTAACTTCGAAGGCCGTCAGGGCGCCGGTGGCCGTACCCACCTCGTCAGCCCGGCCATGGCCGCGGCCGCTGCCGTAAACGGTCGTTTCGTCGACGTCCGTGAATTGATTTAAGGAGCGCAGCATGAAAGCTTTTACCCAGCACACTGGACTTGTCGCGCCTTTGGATCGTGCCAACGTCGACACCGACCAGATCATTCCGAAGCAGTTCTTGAAGTCGATCAAGCGCACCGGTTTTGGCCCGAACCTGTTCGATGAATGGCGTTACCTGGATGTGGGGCAGCCGTACCAGGACAACTCCAAGCGTCCGCTGAACAAAGACTTCGTCCTCAATGCCGAGCGTTACCAGGGCGCCAGCGTGTTGCTGGCCCGTGAGAACTTCGGTTGCGGGTCCAGTCGTGAACACGCGCCGTGGGCGCTGGAAGAGTACGGTTTCCGCAGCATCATCGCGCCGAGCTATGCCGACATCTTCTTCAACAACAGCTTCAAGAACGGCTTGCTGCCGATCATCCTGAGCGATGCGGAAGTCGACGAACTGTTCCAGCAAGTGGAGGCCAATCCGGGGTATCAGTTGCAGGTCGATCTGCAAGCCCAGACCGTGACCCGCCCTGACGGCAAGGTGTTGAGCTTTGAAATCGATGCGTTCCGCAAGCATTGCCTGCTCAACGGCCTGGACGATATCGGCCTGACCTTGCAGGACGGTGATGCGATTGCAGCGTTTGAGGCCAAGCACCGGGCGAGCCAGCCCTGGTTGTTTCGCGACGCGTGATTGATCTGAATTTGATGTAGGCAGGGCCGGCCTCTTCGCGAGCAAGCCCGCTCCCACATTTTGAAATGCGTTCCAATGTGGGAGCGGGCTTGCTCGCGAAGACGGCCGACCAGACAACGCAAGGCTCACCCCAAAAAGGAAGTCCCCATGACCAGCACCGCCCAGCACAGTCAGGTAGTCCAAAAGCAATTCGGTGAACAGGCAGCCGCCTACCTGAGCAGCGCCGTCCACGCTCAAGGCACCGAATTCACGCTGCTACAGGCCGAACTGGCGGGACAGGGCGATGCCCGGGTCCTGGACCTGGGTTGCGGCGCCGGTCACGTGAGTTTCCACGTAGCGCCGCTGGTCAAGGAAGTCGTGGCCTACGACCTGTCGCAACAGATGCTCGATGTGGTGACGGTTGCCGCTGCCGAGCGGGGTTTGAGCAATGTGTCCACGGTCAACGGTGCCGCCGAGCGCCTGCCGTTCGCCGATGGCGAATTCGATTTCGTCTTCAGCCGCTATTCGGCGCACCATTGGAGCGACCTGGGCGTGGCCCTGCGGGAAGTGCGCCGGGTGTTGAAACCGGGTGGCGTGGCGGCATTTGTCGACGTGTTGTCACCGGGCAGTCCGTTGTTCGACACTTACCTGCAAAGCGTCGAAGTGCTGCGTGACACCAGCCATGTGCGCGATTATTCCGCCGGAGAGTGGTTGCGTCAGGTCAGTGAGGCGGGGTTGCACACCCGCAGTACCACCCGTCAGCGCTTGCGCCTGGAGTACAACAGCTGGGTCGAGCGCATGCGCACCCCTGAAGTGATGCGCGCGGCGATCCGCCAGTTGCAGCAGTCCATGGGCAACGAAGTGCGCGAATATTTTGAGATTGAGGCCGATGGTTCGTTCAGTACCGATGTACTGGTGCTGTTTGTAGAACGATAGGTATCGAGCGATAGAATTTTTCCGGGAGCGCCCCAGGGTGCACCGACTGATGACATGAGGAAAGCATGAGCAAGCAGATTCTGATTCTCCCAGGTGACGGTATTGGCCCGGAAATCATGGCCGAAGCGGTCAAGGTGCTGGAACTGGCCAGTGACAAGTTCTCTCTGGGCTTCGAGCTGAGCCACGACGTGATCGGTGGCGCGGCCATCGACAAACACGGCGTGCCTTTGGCCGATGAAACCCTGGAGCGTGCCCGCGCGGCCGATGCTGTGTTGTTGGGCGCGGTTGGTGGCCCGAAATGGGACACTATCGAGCGTGACATCCGCCCTGAGCGCGGCCTGTTGAAAATCCGTGCGCAACTGGGCCTGTTCGGCAACCTGCGTCCGGCGATTCTGTACCCGCAACTGGCCGAGGCTTCCAGCCTGAAGCCGGAAATCGTTGCCGGGCTGGACATCCTGATCGTTCGCGAACTGACCGGCGGCATCTATTTCGGTGCACCGCGTGGCACCCGTACCCTGGAAAACGGCGAGCGTCAGTCCTACGACACCCTGCCGTACAGCGAAAGCGAAATCCGTCGTATCGCCCGTGTCGGCTTCGACATGGCCATGGTGCGCGGCAAGAAGCTGTGCTCGGTGGACAAGGCCAACGTACTGGCTTCCAGCCAGCTGTGGCGTGAAGTGGTCGAGCAGGTGGCCAAGGATTATCCTGAAGTCGAACTGAGCCACATGTACGTCGACAACGCCGCCATGCAGCTGGTGCGTGCACCGAAGCAGTTCGACGTGATCGTCACCGACAACATGTTCGGCGACATCCTGTCCGACCAGGCTTCGATGCTCACCGGTTCCATCGGCATGCTGCCGTCGGCGTCCCTGGACACCAACAACAAGGGCATGTACGAGCCGTGCCACGGTTCGGCACCGGACATCGCGGGCAAGGGCATTGCCAACCCGCTGGCGACCATTTTGTCGGTGTCGATGATGCTGCGTTACAGCTTCAATCAGCAGGCTGCCGCCGACGCCATCGAGAAAGCCGTGAGCCTGGTGCTCGATCAGGGCTTGCGCACGGGTGACATCTGGTCGGTCGGTTGCACTAAAGTCGGTACGCAGGAAATGGGTGACGCAGTAGTCGCCGCGCTGCGGAATCTGTAATCTCTCGGGCCCGCTGCCAAATTCAAGACAAGGCAGCGGCCCACATTTCAAGAAGGTGTAGTTGCGATGAAACGTGTAGGTCTGATCGGTTGGCGCGGTATGGTCGGTTCCGTGCTCATGCAGCGGATGCTGGAAGAGCAGGATTTCGATCTTATCGAGCCGGTGTTTTTCACCACTTCCAATGTCGGTGGCCAAGGCCCGTCCGTGGGCAAGGACATTGCTCCGCTCAAGGACGCTTACAGCATTGAAGAGCTGAAAACCCTCGACGTGATTCTGACCTGCCAGGGTGGCGACTACACCAGCGAAGTCTTCCCCAAGCTGCGCGAAGCCGGCTGGCAGGGCTACTGGATCGACGCCGCTTCGAGCCTGCGCATGCAGGATGACGCGGTGATCGTGCTGGACCCGGTGAACCGCAAGGTCATCGACCAGCAGCTCGATGCGGGCACCAAGAACTACATCGGCGGCAACTGCACCGTCAGCCTGATGCTGATGGGCCTCGGTGGCCTGTTCGAAGCCGGTTTGGTCGAGTGGATGAGCGCCATGACCTATCAGGCGGCCTCCGGTGCCGGCGCGCAGAACATGCGTGAACTGATCAAGCAGATGGGCGCGACCCACGCCGCTGTCGCCGATCAACTGGCCGATCCGGCCAGCGCGATCCTCGACATCGACCGTCGTGTGGCCGAAGCCATGCGCAGCGACGCGTACCCGACCGAAAACTTCGGCGTACCGCTGGCCGGCAGCCTGATCCCGTGGATCGACAAGGAACTGCCGAACGGCCAGAGCCGTGAAGAGTGGAAGGCCCAGGCCGAGACCAACAAGATCCTCGGTCGCTTCAAGAGCCCGATCCCGGTCGATGGCATCTGCGTGCGCATCGGCGCCATGCGCTGCCACAGCCAGGCGCTGACCATCAAGCTGAACAAAGACGTGCCGATCGCCGATATCGAAGGGTTGATCAGCCAGCACAACCCTTGGGTCAAGCTGGTGCCGAACAGCCGTGAGACCAGCATTCAGGAGCTGAGCCCGAACAAGGTCACCGGCACCCTGAACATCCCGGTTGGCCGTCTGCGCAAGCTGAACATGGGCTCGCAGTTCGTCGGCGCGTTCACCGTCGGCGACCAGTTGCTGTGGGGCGCGGCCGAACCGCTGCGTCGCATGCTGCGGATCCTGCTCGAGCGTTGATCGACTGATGCAATGAAAGAACCCGCGCCTTGAAAGAGGTGCGGGTTTTTTTATCCCTGACTGTCTGACGTTTATGGGTTGCCCGAACCGGCCTCTTCGCGGGCAAGCCCGCTCCCACAGGTTTCAGTGGTGTACACAAACCTTGTGCTCGACACCGAACACTGTGGGAGCGGGCTTGCCCGCGAAGGGGCCGGTACAGCCAGCGTAAATATCCGGCAGAATTGCCTGCATCCCCACCACCCGGTAAAGTGCCGCTCCCCCCGTTTCGCCAGAGGTAAAACCATGAGCCAGACCATTGATATTGCCGTGATCGGCGCCACCGGTACTGTCGGCGAAACACTCGTGCAGATTCTCGAAGAGCGCGATTTCCCGATCGGCACCCTGCACCTGTTGGCCAGCAGCGAGTCGGCCGGCAGTTCCGTACCCTTTCGTGGCAAGAACGTGCGGGTGCGTGAAGTCGATGAGTTCGACTTCAGCAAGGTGCAGTTGGCATTTTTTGCCGCCGGCCCGGCGGTTTCCTTGAGTTTTGCTTCCCGTGCGAACGATGCCGGTTGCTCGGTGATCGATCTGTCCGGTGCCTTGCCGGCGGATAAGGCACCGCAGGTCGTGCCTGAGGCCAACGCTCAGGTGCTGGCGGGCTTGAAAAAGCCGTTTCTGGTCAGCAGTCCAAGTCCTTCGGCTACCACGCTGGCGGTGGTGCTCGCGCCGCTGATGGATGTGCTCGATTTGCAGCGCGTCAGCCTGACCGCCAGCCTGGCGGTATCGGCCCAGGGCCGTGAAGCCGTGAGTGAGCTCGCCCGGCAAACCGCCGAGCTGCTGAATGTGCGGCCGCTGGAACCGAAATTCTTTGACCGGCAGATGGCCTTCAACCTGTTGGCCCAGGTCGGCAAGCCGGATGAACAAGGTCATACGCTGCTGGAAAAACGCCTGGTGCGTGAGCTGCGTCAGGTCATGGCGCTGCCTTCATTGAAGATTTCCGTCACTTGCATTCAAGCCCCCGTGTTTTTTGGCGATAGCTATAGCGTGACCCTGCAGTGCGCAAAGGACATTGATTTGGCCAAAGTCAATGCTGCGTTGGAAGACGCGCCCGGTATCGAGCTGGTCGAGGCGGGCGATTACCCGACGCCGGTAGGTGACGCGGTAGGCCAGGATGTGGTCTACGTGGGGCGGGTTCGCCACGGTATCGACGACCTGTCGGAACTTAATTTGTGGCTGACGTCAGATAACGTACGCAAAGGCGCCGCGCTCAACGCTGTGCAGTTGGCTGAGTTGTTGATTAAAGACCTGCTGTAAAAGATACTTTGCAACAATTTGTCGATTGATTCCGCACGAGCCTATGCTTGCCGGAGTGTTGAAGGCGAGCCACTCCGCGGGGCTTTGCGGGGCATCAATCAAATGATCGCGCGCGACGACCTTCGTCGTTGCACGCAATGCCTTACGGTGGCGGCTATCAATATCTTCTCGCTGGCCGAGGAATGTTCAAACTAAGGATGAGCTAATGGTTCAAGTTCGCAAACTGGTGTTAGCAATAGCGGCCGCCTCGGCGCTGTCCTCCGGTATGGCGCATGCCCTCGGGCTCGGGGAACTGACCCTGAAATCGACGCTCAACCAGCCGCTGGTGGCGGAAATCGAGCTGCTCGATGTCAAGGACCTCACCGCTGCCGAATTGGTGCCGAGCCTGGCTTCGCCGGAAGATTTCGCCAAGGCCGGCGTCGACCGCCAGGCGTTTCTGAATGACTTGACCTTCACCCCTGTGCTTAACGCCAACGGCAAAAGCATCCTGCGCGTGACCTCCAGCAAGCCGCTCTCCGAACCGATGGTGAAATTCCTGGTTCAGGTGATGTGGCCGAATGGCCGTTTGCTGCGCGACTACAGTGTGCTGCTCGATCCATCGAAATTCTCGCCGCAAGCCGCTGATGCGGCTGCGCAGCCCGCACCGACTTCAACCGTCGCTGCGCCGGTCACCGGCGCGACCAAACCGTCGCAATACACCACTACGCGGCGCGATACCCTGTGGGAAATCGCCGCGAAAGCGCGTAATGGCGGTTCGATCCAGCAAACCATGCTGGCCATTCAGGCGCTGAACCCGGACGCCTTCATTGACGGCAACATCAACCGCTTGAAAACCGGCCAGGTGCTGCGTATGCCGGATCAGGCGCAGAGCACCAACCTGCCGCAATCCAAGGCCATTGCCGAAGTGGCCGCGCAGAACAAGGCCTGGCGTCAGGGGCGCCGTTATGTCGCCAAGCCCGGGGCAGGGCAGCAGCAACTGGACGCCACCAATCGCGCTCGCACCGATGTTGCTCCGACTCAAGCGGCCGGCGACAAACTGAGCCTGGTGTCTGCCGAGTCCGGCAAGAATCGTGGCAAAGGACCTGCCGGCGATGCTGCGGCCCTTAGCAACAAGCTGGCGGTGACTCAGGAAAGCCTCGACTCCAGTCGTCGTGATAACGCCGAACTGAAAAGCCGCATGGCCGACCTGCAAAGCCAGGTGGACAAGCTGCAGCGCCTGATCGAGCTGAAGAACAATCAACTGGCCAAGTTACAGGCCGAGGGCGCGGCTGGCGCGCCAGGCACCGCAACGGCTCCGGCAATGTCGGCCGAGCTGGCGCCCAACCCGGCTGCACCTGCGCCGGCAGACACTGCGCCTGTGGCCGCGGCGCCCGAGGCAGCTGCGGCGCCGGTCGGGCAACCTGTCGAGACGACGCCGGCCGCATCCGACGATCAGAAATTCAATGAGTTGCTGAGCAATCCGGTGCTGCTGGGCCTGGTGGGTGGCGGTGCTGTCGTTCTGCTGCTGTTGCTGCTGTTGCTGGCGCGCCGCCGCAAAGCCCAGCAAGCAGCCGAGAAGCATCAGCGCATGGCGCGTGCCCTGGCCGAAGAACAGCCATTCTCGGCCGATCTCGACTTGCCGGAAAGCAGCTTCGAAGGCCTGGAAGTTCCGTCGCCAAGCGTGAAGCTGGCGACTGCACCGACGCCAGCTCCCGCGCCTGCGCCGGTCATTGCCCCGGTCGTGATGACCACGCCGATCGCCGCGCCATTGGTGTCGCCGGCTGCCGAGCGTTCCGACGATGTACTGGGCCAGGCTCAGTCGCACATCGATGCCGGTCGCCTGAACCAGGCGGCTGCGTTGCTGGAGGACGGCGTCAAGCGAGAGCCGCAGCGCAGCGATTTGCGCTTGAAGCTGATGGAAGTCTACGGCCAGCAAGGCGACCGCGATGCGTTCGTCAGCCAGGAGCGCAAGCTGGTGGCCAATGGCGACAACTTCGCCCAGGTGGAAAAGCTCAAAAGCCGCTTCCCGGCCATGGCGCTGGTGGCTGCCGGTGGCATCGCCGCCGCCGCCGCCGTTGCGGCCGAACTGGACGCGCAGTACGTCAAGGACCTGTTGCTCGATGAGCCGCAAGCACCCGCGCCGGAACCGACGTCGTTCGAGGATGACCTCGACAGCGCCTTCGACCTGAGCCTGGATGATCTGGACACGATCCAGCCAGTGGCGCCTGCACCGGCACCTGTACCGGAGCCTGAAGTGGCGGCTTTGGCGGATCTGGACGAATTCCCGCTGGATGACGATCTGAGTTTTGAGTCGGTGTTGCAGCAACAGACTGAAATCAAGGAAAACCTCGACGATCTGTCGGACTTCGACCTTGACCTGGATCTCGGTGCGCAACCCTCGCCGGCGATGCTGGCTGAAGATGATTTCCTGCTGGATCTGGATGAGGGCGTGAAGGATTTTCCCGTCGCCGAAACTCCGGCTGTTCCTGACGTTGCGCTGGATGATCTGGATTTGCCTGCCGACTTCGACCTGTCGCTGGCCGACGAAATGAGCACGCCGGATGCGTTCGCCGCCGAGCTGGATGATGTCAATGCCGAGCTGGAAAGCCTGTCCAACAGCATCGGTGAGCCGACCTTTACCGAAGCCGATGCCGCACTGGATGGCGATGACGAGTTCGACTTCCTCTCGGGTACCGATGAAGCCGCTACCAAGCTCGATCTGGCCCAGGCCTATATCGACATGGGAGACAGCGACGGTGCCCGCGACATCCTCAATGAGGTCGTGAGCGAAGGCAGTGACGAGCAGAAGAGCGAAGCCAGGGAGATGCTTTCGCGCCTGGCTTGAGTGATCGGTACGTTGTAAACAAAGCGGCAGCCCGGTGAGGCTGCCGTTTTTGTTTGGGCGATGAATTGATGTCGTCTGCTGTGGCCTCTTCGCGGGCAAGCCCGCTCCCACAAGGTTCTGTGGCGTTCACAATACCTGTGGGAGCGGGCTTGCC
>NZ_JBYSYZ010000001.1:0-218819 GCF_058783925.1 Pseudomonas sp. FW305-70 | reverse complement strand
AAGCCGCTACCAAGCTCGATCTGGCCCAGGCCTATATCGACATGGGAGACAGCGACGGTGCCCGCGAAGAGGCCGGAACAGTCAAAGGAGATCTCTCTGGTATCCCCGCCCGGCGGCCTTATAATGCCCGCCTTTGGTACATCATCAGGCTGTCCCTCCTTGGCAAATATAGATAACCCGGCCGCCGAAATGGCAGCCGACGGCTTTTTCCGGATCGCGCTGGGAGTCGAATACAAAGGCTCGCGCTACCGTGGCTGGCAGCGCCAGGCGTCCGGGGTGCTCACTGTGCAGGAAACCCTCGAAAACGCCTTGTCCAAAGTCGCCGATTCACCCGTCTCGCTGATGTGCGCCGGGCGTACCGACGCCGGGGTGCATGCCTGCGGGCAGGTGGTGCATTTCGATACCCAGGTCGAGCGTTCGATGAAGGCCTGGACCATGGGCGCCAACATCAACTTGCCCCACGACGTCAGTGTCAGTTGGGCCAAGGTCATGCCGGCGCATTTCCATGCGCGGTTCAAGGCGATTGCCCGGCGTTATCGCTACGTGATCTACAACGATCAGATCCGCCCCGCGCACCTGAACGAAGAAGTGACCTGGAACCACCGTCCGCTGGACGTCGAGCGCATGGCCGAGGCCGCTCAATACCTGCTTGGAACCCATGATTTCAGCGCTTTCCGTGCCGGCCAGTGCCAGGCCAAGTCGCCGATCAAGGAGCTGCATCACCTGCGCGTCACCCGCCACGGCAAGATGATCGTGCTGGACATTCGCGCCAGCGCCTTCCTGCACCACATGGTGCGCAACATCGCCGGTGTGCTGATGACCATTGGCGCCGGTGAGCGTCCGGTGGAGTGGATGAAAGAGGTGCTGGAGAGCCGGATTCGCCGGACCGGTGGCGTGACGGCGCATCCATTCGGCTTGTATCTGGTGCAGGTCGAGTACCGTGACGAGTTCCAATTGCCAGAACGTTACATCGGTCCACACTTCCTGACCGGCTTCTCCGAACTTGGCGGCTGACGCCCTCGAATGCTTTTGTTACCATCCGGGACTTTCCCGGATTTGTCTTGGAGTTGTGTCGACATGTCAGCCGTTCGCAGCAAGATCTGTGGGATTACCCGCATAGAGGATGCGTTGGCAGCCGTCGAGGCCGGGGCGGATGCCATCGGCTTCGTGTTCTATGCCAAAAGCCCCCGTGCGGTGACGTTCCAGCAGGCGCGCTCGATCATCCAGGCGCTGCCGCCGTTCGTGACCACCGTGGGCCTGTTCGTCAATGCGAGCCGTTGCGAACTGGGTGAACTCCTCGACGCAGTGCCCCTGGACCTGCTGCAATTTCACGGCGATGAAAGCGCGGCGGATTGCGAAGGCTGGCACCGTCCGTACATCAAGGCGCTGCGGGTCAAGGCCGGTGATGACATCGCCGCGGCCTGTGATGCGTATGCCAGTGCCAGCGGTATCCTGCTCGATACCTATGTCGAAGGCGTTCCCGGAGGAACCGGTGAGGCGTTTGACTGGTCACTGATACCGCAAGGCTTGAGCAAACCGATCATTCTGGCCGGCGGCCTGACGCCGGATAACGTCGCCGAAGCCATTGCCCGCGTCCGGCCTTATGCCGTGGATGTCAGCGGCGGGGTAGAGGCGAGCAAGGGCATCAAGGATCACGCAAAGGTTCAGGCATTTATCAAGGCGGTACGCGGTAGCACCTGTTGATGTGACGGCTGGCAGACTGCCGCCGTCCACTGCACTGTACAAAACGGCTGAGGGTCATGGGGTGGTACGCAGGTCACGTTTCGCTGATCCGGCCATTCACTGATCATCGCCGCACACATGAATTTAGCGCTAGGGCATACACGGGGCTGCGAACCAGAGCGTTCGGGCCGCCGGTACTGGAGAAAGAAAGCATGAGCAACTGGTTAGTAGACAAACTGATCCCTTCGATCATGCGTTCCGAGGTCAAGAAGAGCTCGGTGCCTGAAGGTCTTTGGCACAAATGCCCGTCTTGCGAGGCTGTGCTGTATCGTCCGGAGTTGGAAAAGACCCTGGACGTTTGCCCCAAGTGCAACCATCACATGCGTATCGGCGCCCGCGCCCGTATCGACATCTTCCTCGACGTTGAAGGCCGTACTGAACTGGGTGCAGACCTGGAGCCGGTTGACCGTCTGAAGTTCCGCGACGGCAAGAAGTACAAGGACCGCCTGACCGCTGCACAAAAGCAGACCGGCGAAAAAGATGCGCTGGTTTCGATGAGCGGCACGTTGCTGGGCATGCCGATCGTGGTTTCGGCGTTCGAGTTTTCCTTCATGGGTGGTTCGATGGGCGCCATCGTCGGTGAGCGTTTTGTTCGCGCCGCCAACTACGCCCTGGAAAAACGTTGCCCGATGGTCTGTTTCTCGGCTTCCGGCGGTGCGCGGATGCAGGAAGCGCTGATTTCCCTGATGCAGATGGCCAAGACCTCTGCGGTGCTGGCGCGTCTGCGTGAAGAAGGCATCCCGTTCATCTCCGTGCTGACCGATCCGGTCTACGGCGGCGTTTCCGCCAGCCTGGCGATGCTGGGCGACGTGATTGTCGGCGAGCCGAAGGCGC
Source organism: Pseudomonas sp. FW305-70 (assembly GCF_058783925.1). NCBI lineage: Bacteria > Pseudomonadati > Pseudomonadota > Gammaproteobacteria > Pseudomonadales > Pseudomonadaceae > Pseudomonas > Pseudomonas sp. FW305-70. The sequence goes on along the minus strand of NZ_JBYSYZ010000001.1, from coordinate 216,242 downwards.
TGATCGGTTTTGCCGGTCCGCGTGTGATCGAGCAGACCGTGCGTGAAAAACTGCCGGAAGGCTTCCAGCGCAGCGAGTTCCTGCTGGAGCACGGTGCCATCGACATGATCATCGACCGTCAGGAGCTGCGTCCGCGCCTGGGTAACCTGCTGGCGCAAATGATGGGCCTGCCGACGCCGAAGTTCGTGGCTGCACCCATCGTTCCAATCGTGGTTCCACCGGTACCTGCCAGCCTATGACCCAACGTACCCTTGGCGAATGGCTCGCCTACCTCGAACAGTTGCACCCTTCGGCCATCGACATGGGGCTGGAGCGATCGCAGCAGGTAGCGTCCCGCATGGGACTGGGCAAGCCGGCGCCACGGGTGATTACGGTCACCGGGACCAACGGCAAGGGTTCCACCTGCGCGTTCGTCGCGTCCTTGCTGCGGGCCCAGGGCTTGAAAGTGGGGGTTTACAACTCCCCGCACCTGCTGCGCTACAACGAGCGGGTAACGGTCAACGGCGTCGAAGCCACTGACGCCGAGCTGTGCGAGGCCTTTGCTGCGGTAGAGGCCGGACGTGGCGACACTTCTCTGACCTACTTCGAAATGGGCACCCTGGCGGCGTTCTGGCTGTTCCAGCATTCCGGGCTTGATGCGGTGGTGCTGGAAGTCGGTCTGGGCGGTCGTCTGGACACGGTCAACGTGGTGGATGCCGACATGGCGCTGGTCACCAGTATTGGCGTCGATCATGCCGATTACCTGGGTGACACCCGAGAGTCCGTGGCCTTCGAGAAGGCCGGGATATTCCGCCAGGGCGCGCCTGCGCTCTGCGGCGATCTGAATCCTCCACAACCCCTGCTGGACAAGGCGCGCGAGCTCAATTGCCCGTTTTTCCTGCGTGGGCGCGACTTTGATCTCGGCGTGACTGATCACAACTGGCAATGGCGCGGTGTCGATACGCAAGGGCGTGCAGTCGAGCTGCGCGACCTGCCGTTGCTCGATCTGCCGATGGAAAACGCCGCGCTGGCGTTGCAGGCTTACCTGCTGCTTGGCTTGCCTTGGGTGGATGCGCAGATTATCGACGCGCTGCGGGCTACGAAGGTGGTCGGTCGTCTGGATCGCCGCGCGTTCGAGTGGCAGGGCAAGCGTTTGAATTTATTGCTGGATGTGGGGCATAACCCGCATGCGGCGGAGTATCTGGCCGGTCGTCTGGCCAGCCGTCCACCGGTCGGCAAGCGCCTGGCGGTGTTCGGGCTGCTGGCGGACAAGGATCTGGGTGGTGTTGTCGGCGAATTGAATGCTAGTGTCCAGCACTGGGCTGTTGCACCGCTGGATTCACCTCGGGCGCGCCCGGTTGCGGATCTGCACGATGCATTGCAAGGTCTTGGGGCCTCGGTCACGTCGTACGGCAGTGTAGCGGCCGCCCTGGAAGGGCAGTGCGCGCAGGCCACGAGCGACGACGAAATCCTGTTGTTCGGATCATTTTATTGTGTCGCCGAGGCCCTTGAATGGCTGGCCCGGCGCTCCACGGAGGAAGCGGCAAATGGCGTTGCTGGATAAGGCATACAAACAGCGCATGGTTGGCGCCCTGGTGTTGGTCGCGCTGGCGGTTATTTTTCTGCCGATGCTGTTTTCCCGCCAGGACGAACAGCGCCAGGTGACGGTCGAAGCGCCGGCGGCTCCGCAGGCGCCTGCATTGCCCCAGGTGCAGGTCGAACCCGTGGTGGTGCCTGAGCCGCAAGCCTTGCCCCAGGAACCCGTGCCGAGCGATGACGAAATCGCCCAGCAGGAATCGGTTGTGCCCGCTGTGCCGGTGGCTCCGGCACCTGCTGCCAAACCGGTTACGCCGCCGCCTGCGCCTGCGCCTGCGCCAGTCCCGGCGCTGGCCGCCAAACCTGCGACCGCGCCTGCCCAACCCATCACGGCAGCACCCGGCAAGCCGGACACCACGCAAAGCCGTGTCGATGCCAATGGTTTGTCGGTCAGCTGGTCGGTGCAACTGGCGAGCCTGGCGAACCGCGAAAGCGCGGAAAAGCTTCAGAAAACCCTGCGCAGCCAGGGTTACAATGCCTACATCCGGACCGCCGACGGCAAAAACCGGGTGTTTGTCGGGCCGCTGATCGAGCGCGCAGAAGCCGACCGGCTGCGGGATTTGCTGAACCGCCAGCAGAACCTGAAGGGGTTTGTCGTGCGCTTTCAGCCTGAACGTGGCTAAAACTATCGCCCCGATATGAAATGCACTGACAATCGCAGCTTACCGATAAGCATGGGCTCTGCTAAAATGCGCCGCCTTATCCGTCTGTAGGCTGCACTGTGCCATTTACCTGGGTTGACTGGGCGATCGTAGCAATCGTCGCCATCTCCGCATTGATCAGTCTGAGCCGCGGCTTCGTCAAAGAAGCACTGTCGCTGCTGACCTGGATCATCGCAGGAGTCGTTGCCTGGATGTTCGGTGGCTCACTGTCCGAGTACCTCGGCGGGTACATTCAAACGCCATCGGCCCGTATAATCACGGGCTGTGCCATCATGTTTGTCGCCACTTTAATCGTAGGCGCAATGATCAATTATCTTATCGGCGAACTGGTTCGCGTCACCGGGCTCTCCGGGACCGACCGATTCCTCGGCATGGCCTTCGGCGCCGCGCGTGGCGGGTTGCTGGTGGTCATCGCCGTCGGGCTGTTGAGCCTGGGGCCGGTACAGCAGGACGGGTGGTGGAAAGAGTCACAGCTCGTGCCAAAATTTCTATTGGTCGCCGACTGGTCCAAAAACCTGATTCTCGGGTGGAGCAGTCAGTGGCTTGCCAGCGGAATCAGCGTACCCGCTGATATTCCGTTCAAGGAGCAGCTCTTGCCGATGGCCAAAACGCCTCAGTAAGTGTTGTTCAGTTCAGATCCATTAAGTAGGGGTTGCGTCGCATGTGTGGCATCGTCGGTATCGTCGGTAAGTCGAACGTCAATCAGGCGCTGTATGACGCGCTAACCGTGCTCCAGCACCGCGGCCAGGACGCTGCCGGTATCGTGACCAGCCATGATGGCCGGTTGTTCCTGCGCAAGGATAACGGCCTGGTGCGTGACGTGTTCCAGCAGCGTCACATGCAGCGCCTGGTCGGTCACATGGGCATTGGCCATGTGCGTTATCCGACCGCGGGCAGCTCGACGTCGGCTGAAGCTCAACCGTTTTACGTCAACTCGCCTTACGGCATCACCCTGGCGCATAACGGTAACCTGACCAACGTTGAACAACTGGCCAAGGAGATTTACGAATCTGACCTGCGCCACGTCAACACCAGCTCCGATTCGGAAGTGCTGCTCAACGTGTTCGCGCACGAACTGGCCCAGCGCGGCAAGTTGCAGCCGACCGAAGAAGACGTGTTTGCCGCCGTCACCGACGTGCACAACCGTTGCGTCGGTGGTTATGCCGTCGTAGCCATGATCACCGGCTACGGCATCGTCGGTTTCCGCGACCCGCACGGCATCCGCCCGATCGTTTTCGGCCAGCGTCACACCGACGAAGGCGTCGAGTACATGATCGCCTCGGAAAGCGTTTCCCTGGACGTGCTGGGCTTCACCCTGATTCGCGACCTGGCGCCAGGCGAAGCGGTCTACATCACTGAAGAGGGCAAGCTGTACACCCGTCAGTGCGCGACCAACCCGTCCCTGACCCCGTGCATCTTCGAACACGTCTACCTGGCGCGTCCGGACTCGATCATCGACGGTGTGTCGGTCTACAAGGCCCGTCTGCGCATGGGTGAGAAACTGGCCGAGAAGATCCTGCGCGAGCGTCCGGATCACGACATCGACGTGGTCATCCCGATTCCGGACACCAGCCGCACCGCCGCGCTGGAGCTGGCGAACCACCTGGGCGTGAAGTTCCGCGAAGGCTTCGTGAAGAACCGCTACATCGGCCGGACCTTCATCATGCCGGGCCAGGCCGCACGGAAAAAATCCGTACGCCAGAAGCTCAATGCCATCGAACTGGAATTCCGCGGCAAGAACGTGATGCTGGTGGATGACTCCATCGTGCGCGGTACCACGTGCAAGCAGATCATCCAGATGGCCCGCGAAGCCGGCGCCAAGAACGTCTACTTCTGCTCCGCGGCGCCAGCGGTTCGCTACCCGAACGTCTACGGCATCGACATGCCGAGCGCTCACGAGCTGATCGCGCACAACCGTTCGACCCAGGACGTGGCTGACCTGATCGGCGCCGACTGGCTGATCTATCAGGATCTGCCTGACTTGATCGAAGCGGTCGGTGGCGGCAAGATCAAGATCGACAAGTTCGATTGCGCGGTGTTCGATGGCCAGTACGTCACTGGCGACGTCGACGAGGCTTACCTGAACAAGATCGAACAGGCACGCAACGATGCCTCCAAGGTCAAGACGCAGGCAGTCAGCGCGATCATCGATCTGTACAACAACTGAGTTTCTACCGGCCCTGAGGGGCCGGTTTTGTATCCGGCTTTTAAATTACGAGAATAGGGAAAGGAGTGACAGCATGAGTCAGGATTGGGATGCCGGTCGGCTGGACAGCGACCTCGAAGGCGTAGCGTTCGATACCCTGGCCGTACGTGCCGGTCAGCACCGTACGCCGGAAGGCGAACACGGTGATCCGATGTTCTTCACTTCCAGCTATGTATTCCGCACCGCTGCCGACGCAGCCGCGCGTTTTGCCGGGGAAGTACCGGGCAACGTTTACTCGCGCTACACCAACCCGACCGTACGCGCCTTCGAAGAACGCATCGCCGCTCTGGAAAGCGCCGAGCAAGCCGTGGCCACCGCCACCGGCATGGCTGCGATCATGGCCGTGGTGATGAGCCTGTGCAGCGCCGGCGATCACGTATTGGTGTCGCGCAGCGTGTTCGGCTCGACCATCAGCCTGTTCGAAAAGTACTTCAAGCGTTTCGGTATCGAGGTCGATTACGTGGCGCTGGCGGATCTGTCCGGCTGGGACGCGGCGATCAAGCCCAACACCAAACTGCTGTTCGTCGAATCGCCGTCCAACCCGCTGGCCGAGTTGGTCGACATTGCCGAACTGGCGAAAATCGCTCACGCCAAAGGCGCGATGCTGGTGGTCGATAACTGCTTCTGCACCCCGGCCTTGCAGCAGCCGCTGAAAATGGGCGCGGACATCGTCGTGCACTCGGCCACCAAGTTCATCGACGGCCAGGGCCGTTGCATGGGTGGCGTGGTCGCCGGTCGCAGCGAGCAGATGAAAGAAGTGGTTGGCTTCCTGCGTACCGCCGGGCCGACCCTCAGCCCGTTCAACGCCTGGATTTTCCTCAAGGGCCTGGAAACCCTGAACCTGCGGATGAAGGCCCATTGTGCCAACGCCCAGCAACTGGCCGAGTGGCTGGAGCAGCAGGAAGGCATCGAGAAAGTCCATTACGCCGGCCTCAAGAGCCATCCGCAGCACGAGCTGGCCCTGCGCCAGCAGAAGGGTTTCGGTGCTGTGGTCAGTTTTGAGGTGAAGGGTGGCAAAGAGGGCGCCTGGCGCTTTATCGACGCCACGCGCCTGATTTCGATCACCGCCAACCTGGGTGACAGCAAAACCACCATCACGCATCCGAGCACCACGTCCCATGGTCGTCTGGCGCCGCAAGAGCGTGAAGCGGCGGGCATTCGTGACAGCCTGATCCGCATTGCGGTCGGCCTGGAAGACGTGGCGGACCTGCAAGCCGATCTGGCGCGCGGCCTGGCTGCGTTGTGATCGAGTTGTCTGCGCCGACCACCGGCTCCAATGGCCGCGTAGCGCTGGTGACCGGTGCTGCGCGGGGCATAGGCCTGGGGATTTCGGCCTGGCTGATCAGCGAAGGCTGGCAAGTCGTGCTGACGGATCTGGACCGGGAGCGCGGGTCGAAAGTGGCGAAAGTGCTGGGCGACAACGCCTGGTTCATCGCCATGGATGTCGCCAACGAGGGGCAAGTCGCGCTGGGTGTGGCCGAGGTGCTCGGCCAATTCGGGCGCCTGGACGCGCTGGTCTGCAATGCGGCGGTGGCCGATCCGCACAACATCACCCTCGAAAGCCTCGATCTGGCCCACTGGAATCGGGTGTTGGCGGTGAACCTCAGCGGGCCGATGCTGTTGGCCAAGCATTGTGCGCCGTACCTGCGCGCTCACAGCGGCGCCATCGTCAATCTGGCCTCGACCCGCGCCGGGCAGTCGGAACCCGACACAGAGGCCTATGCGGCGAGCAAGGGCGGCTTGTTGGCCCTGACTCACGCATTGGCCATCAGCCTTGGCCCGGAGATCCGGGTCAATGCCGTCAGCCCAGGCTGGATCGATACGCGCGACCCTTCGGTGCGGCGTGCCGAACCCTTGACCGAGGCCGATCATGCCCAGCATCCGGCGGGCAGGGTGGGGACGGTCGAGGATGTGGCGGCGATGGTGGCCTGGCTGCTGTCGAGAAATGCCGGTTTTGTCACCGGCCAGGAATTCGTGGTCGATGGCGGCATGACCAAGAAGATGATCTATGAGCAGTGAAAGGCAGCTTCAAGCTTCAAGCTGCAAGTTAAAGCGTGACGGTGGTGTGCCTGCTATATGCATGCTTGCTTTTACTTGCAGCTCGAAGCTTGCCGCTAAAAGCTGTTTTTGAAAAAAACTTCAATCCTGCTATTGACTTAGGTTCGCTACCTGCGTAAATTTCGCGGCCTCGGAGATGCAAGCGGGTGATTAGCTCAGCTGGGAGAGCGTCTGCCTTACAAGCAGAATGTCGGCGGTTCGATCCCGTCATCACCCACCACTCCCGAGATACTTGCGAAAGCAAGAGGTAGGCTGAAATGCCTCCACCGACGCGCAGCGGTAGTTCAGTCGGTTAGAATACCGGCCTGTCACGCCGGGGGTCGCGGGTTCGAGTCCCGTCCGCTGCGCCATATTCGGTAACCTGGAACACTGAACGCCAGGTCACCACAGAAAGCCCGCCTTGTGCGGGCTTTTTGCTGTCCGGGATTTGGCTTTCCTCGCTCCCTGTAGGAGCGAGCCAGCTCGCGAAGGACGTTAACGATAACGCGTAATTTCAGATGCCCAGCGGCGCCCATGGTTTTTTCGCGAGCAAGCTCGCTCCTACAGTCCGGCATTGCGGGCGTGACGGTAGTCGCTGACAGCTTCATATACAGCTTTGCGCAAGCGATTGATCCCGCCGATGGGGCGGTGTGCCTCGATACCGAACCAGGGATTGAATGACTGGTTGTCGCATTGCAGGTTCAGCGCCGGTGTATCGAAGTCCTGCGCCGGCACCCTGATCTGCGCCACCGTCTCGAAGGGCGCATCGCTTTCGCGCCATTCAATGCTGGTGTCCTCAATCGGCATGTACTTGTTGGCGTCCTGTCGCTGGATTTGCAAGACGAAACACGCGGGTACCCGGTCGGTCGACAACTGTTGATTCAGCGCATTGCGCAGGAAGTTCGGCAACTTGCGGTTTTGTTCCGGCAGGTTGTAGGCCGGGCAACTGCCCGGATCGGGCATGACCCGGAACTTCGCATTGGCCTCACCGAATTTGTAGGGTGAAACCGAAAAGTACGTTGTCCTGGTTGGGCTCGATGGAGCAGGGGACAACGTCGCCAGGGCAATAAACAGGTGGCGAACCTGCCACGAACGCGGATCCCAGCCCGGAAAGAACGCCATCATTTTTTTACCCTCGGCCTGGGCAGCGACGTTCTGACGGTATTCGGCCACGTTACTGACAAAGAAGTTCGGATGGCTGAACATCACAAAGTCCTGTTCGCTTCGCCCCGGCTGATCGCTCAATAGTTGTTTGCCCGCAACATCGAACAGCTTGATCGCCATGCCCCGGGCGTCGCGGATGCTGTCGAACTGCGGGTAGGCATTGCCATTGGACAGGCGCATCGTCGCTTGCCAGGTTTTGCCCGGCTCGCTGAACACGCCCTGGCGCAATTCGCTGGCCAGTTCCGGCAACACCTGGACTTCGGCTTTGACGCAGCCGTGGGCCTTGGCGTGGGCATCGCGCAGGTAGCGGGTGCTTTCGCGGTGCTGATCGACGATGCGCACGGCGGTCTGGATGATGTCCCGGGTCATCGCGGCTTCATTGTCCGCAATCGACTCCTGCGCCGACACCGGTCCGCGCTGCTGCCAGGCAAACCAGGCGGCCAATGCCCAGCCAAGCACGCCGAGAACCAGCAGCCACAGCAACAGCTTGCCGAGGAAGGCGCCCAGGCGCAGCCAGAGTGTAATCAGCATGAGAGCGTCCTTTTGGCTGAGTCCGTGGTCATGGCAATTGCGCTTCCAGCGGGCCGCCCAGCACTTTCAGATACTCCAGCAGTGCCCAACGCTCCTGCGGCTGCAACCAGCGGCCGATCACGCCATTGCCGGGTTTGCCGGCACGGAATTCATGACCACTGTTGTGGTTGCCGGTGATTCGCGTGTCGAACAGGAAACCGTTGGCAAAGGCTTCGGTGCGGTAACCCAGGTGCCTTGGGTCATATTCGAAAGTGCCTTTGTAGAACGTGGTTGCACGCTCATCCTGCGGCGACAGCAATTGATAAAGGCTCGGTACCGAGCCGTTGTGCAGAAACGGCGCTGTCGCCCATACACCCGCCAACGGCCTGGCCTTGTACGAACGCAATTCGCGTACGCCGATTGGCAGGCCGAAACCGTCCATTTCCGGGTGCTCGGCGGGGGTGACATTGGCGTCCCGATAGGCGCGGTCGCGGACAAATGCAGTGACATAGGCCAGCCCCTTGGCTACGGACAGCTTGCTCAGGTCCAGTGGTTCGTCGGGTTTTGGCTCTACATCAAGTTTTTCCAGTTCCGCCTGCTTCCACTGCAGCGCCGTCAGGTCAAAGCGATGGTCGGCGATGTTGTTGGCCGCGCCCGGGTCTGTGCCGATGTCATCCACCGGGAGCATTTTCAGGTGCTGAACGTATCGTCCCTCGCCCTGGGTAGTGCGCGGTACATGACAGCCCGCGCAGTTTTCCGCGAACAGGGTGCGCCCCTTGGCTGCCAGCGGCTTGTCGATGGTGCCCAGCAGGTCTTCCGGCCAGGCCGGAGGCGAGAGTCGTTGCAGGGTTTGTTCGATCAGGTGCAGGTCGCGCACGCGGACACTGGAGGGATAGCGGGCATCGCCCATCAGCGGCTGGCCGTTCTGGTCGAAGAAGTTCAGCGTGGCACCGACGCCCAACGCCTCGCCGATGTTGCGGGCCATCGGTTGTTTCGCCGAGCCGTTCCACTGCACCCATTCGAACGTCCACATGTCCCACAACTGCGGATAATCGACCGGAGCATTGGCCACGCGGTAGTTGTCGGGGGAAATCGCGTCACCGAAGCTGGCGTTGGCAATGCGCCCGAAGGCATCGGTGCGCCCCGGGCCTTCCTCGGTTGGATAGAGCCCGCGATGGGTGTCGTTCCAGGCCACTTTGAGGAATGTATCGAGTGAAGCCTTGAGTTCTTTGCGCAGTTGCTTGTGGCGCGTCTCGTAGTCCTGGCCCAGTACGTTGCGTGCGAAACGTTCGAATTTCCACGGGTTGTAGTAGGTCGAGACCAGGCTGGCGACCAGGGCTTGTCCGAAACTGCCCCCTTTGAGCGTAGGAACGCTGGACGGCAGGACATGCTGCGCCGAACCGCCGTCGATACGCACGGCTTGCCCCTTGAAGCGCAGTTCGCCGGTGTGGCAGGCCGCACAGGTGATATCCAGAAACACATCCGGGCTGTCGGCATTCTGATGCCGGGTAAAGCCTGCGGGGAGGTTGCCGGGGTTGTTCGGCGTCGGTTTCTGGCCGGGGTCCACCAGAAAGCCGAAGCGCGCGAGGTACTCGGGGGCGGCAAAGCGTTGCTGCGAGAAGGGCAGTTCGAGGGCGGTGAACCAGTCATAGCGCAAGCCTTTGACCTGGGTGCCCTGGGGGGTGAAGTAATAAGTCTCTCGGTCGACGGCGCTCCATTGCTCCAGGTAATGCACCTGTTGAGCAGGCGACCAGGCCGGCAATTTCGGGTTGGCGACGTAATAGAGAACCACGGCCAGGGCCAGCCCGAGCAGGACTGTGATGAGAGCCAGCAAGCGTAGGAAGAGGCGCAAGATAAACATCCTTGTCGAATTATCATGCTGTTATGCCCGAGTGCCCAAGGTGCGGCAAGAGGCCATTACGCCAGATTGCAGGTTCAGCAATCAGCCCCTGTCGGAACAAGATGAAAGAAGCTTCATCACTCCAATTGTGAAAAGCGTTAAAACACCTGAACTTATCAATTGATTCCGGCTCTCATGCCGGTAGCCATTGGTCGTGGCGGCCTGATAAGCTCGCGGCTTTACTCGATTGCCCTTTAGGCGCATGAACAAGGAAATAGCATGAAACAGCATCGGTTGGCGGCGGCGGTGGCCCTGGTTGGCCTGGTACTCGCGGGTTGTGATTCGCAGACCAGCGTAGAGCTGAAAACTCCGGCGCAAAAAGCTTCCTACGGCATTGGCCTGAACATGGGCAAGAGCCTGGCTCAGGAAGGCATGGATGACCTGGATTCCAAAGCTGTAGCCCAGGGCATCGAAGACGCCGTCGGCAAGAAAGAGCAGAAGCTCAAGGACGAAGAACTGGTCGAGGCGTTCGCCGCACTGCAAAAACGTGCCGAAGAACGCATGGCCAAGATGAGCGAAGAGTCGGCCGCTGCCGGCAAGAAATTCCTCGAGGAAAACGGCAAGAAAGCCGGCGTGACGACCACTGCTTCGGGCTTGCAGTACGAAGTCGTGCAGAAAGCCGATGGCCCTCAGCCAAAGCCGACTGACGTAGTGACTGTTCACTACACCGGCAAGCTGACCAACGGCACCGTATTCGACAGCTCCGTCGAGCGCGGCAGCCCGATCGATCTGCCGGTCAGCGGTGTGATCCCGGGTTGGGTCGAAGGCCTGCAACTGATGCACGTTGGCGAGAAGTACAAGCTGTACATCCCTGCTGACCTGGCTTACGGCGCCCAGAGCCCGAGCCCGGCGATTCCGGCCAACTCGGTGCTGGTTTTCGACCTGGAACTGATGGCCATCAAGGACCCGGCAAAAGAAGACGCCGCTGCCAAGTAAGCAGCGCCTGCTTCGATAACAACGCCTCGCTCATGCGGGGCGTTGTTGCATCTGGCGTTCGGCAGGGGTAAACAAAACGAACAGACGCTCTAGGCCGGAGTCTTAGGCATAGTAGTGTCGGCGGTAGACGCACAAGGCCGCCAAGTCAATGAAATTATGGGTTTTTTTTGATGAGTAAAAAACGCCCGATCTGAACGCAGGCCTTGTAAAACGGGGCTTGCAGCGATGAAAAGCAGCTCTGTTCACAAGGTTATCCACAATTTGTGTGGATAACATTTCAACGGGAGGAATGATGAAAGCACCCTGGAGTTTCGCTCGTTTCCTGCCACTGGCCGGACGTCTGCTGGCACGCGGTCGATTGCCGACCCTGTTGTTCGCAGTCGCCAGTAAAGGTGCAAGCCAGGGCAATCGACTTGGCAAGATCAAGGACGACCTGAAGCTGTTGCAGGCACTCTGCCTGGCCTACTGGCGTGGCGAGTATCGCGCCATCAGCCCCAAGGCGCTGGTTTCGGTTGTCGCGGGCCTGATGTACTTCCTCAGCCCGTTGGATGCGGTCCCGGACTTCATTCCGCTGTTCGGCATGTTCGACGACATCGCAGTCCTGGCGTGGTTGATGAAAGTACTCGACGACGAGCTCAATGCCTTCCGCGCCTGGCGCAAACGGCAGGTCCCGGAGAAGCTCGCGGTGGTTGAGCGCCTGCCCGATACCCCCGAGCAACTTCAATTGCAAGGCTCGAAAAAACGCTGAGTCGATTTTCACGACTTCATAGATTGATGCCCCCCGCGACCTTGGCCGCTGTTAGGATTACACTTCTAGGGAAAAGTGCCGACTCGCTAAGTGTTGTTGTCCTACGGGGTAGTGATGGATATTCAGATAATTACACGCGAAGGCGAGCCCGAGTATGCGGTTCTGCCATGGGCTCAATATCAGGCGTTATTGAAAGCAGCGGGTATCAAGGAGCAAGCGTCGCCTCAAGCCACGAAGCCTCAGGCGGCGACACCAGACGCGATTCTTCCGGGTCTGGATCAACTACGCAGTTTGCGCGAGGGGAAGGGCATCGCCATCGAGGCGCTGGCCCGCACGGTAGGCATCAGCCCGTCTTACCTGGCCATGATCGAAAGTGGCGAGCGTCTGCCCGACGCCGCGATTCGCCGCAGCCTGGCTTGGGAATTGACGGTGCCAGGATGGAGGGATGAATCGTGAGTGTACGCATCAGCCGTCAACACTGGGACGGATTGCTGGGCGAACTGGATCAGGCGCGGCGCCAGCGCCATCTGTTGACGTATCGGGCATTGCTGGAGCGTTTGCAGTTGCCGACCCCGGCCATGCAGACCCTGACGGCGGCCCTTGAGCATCTGGCGGCTCTGGACGCCAAGGCGGAGCAGCCATTGCGCAGTTCGCTGGTGATCAGTCAGGGCGCCAGCCGTTTGCCGCGCACCGGATTCTTTGAGTGTGTCGAGCGTCTCGGGCGTTTTTCCGGGCCGTCGGACGGCGTTGCTGCCGCGTCCTGGCACGCTTCGGAAGTGGTGCGGGTGTTCGAGTACGAATACCCGGAATCGGCCGAGGCCTGAATGTTTTTGCAACTCAAGGCGCGAGCCGGGTACTGGCTCGCGCGCCGGTTGTTTCACTGGTCGTGGTTTGTTCGCCAGCCGCAGGGCTGGCGCTGGCTCGAAGGCCAGTTTGCACGCATGGCCAACCTGGGCGACGTCGGCGCCCAGAGCTTCTATGGGCACATCCTGACGTTTCGCGGTGTCGGCCTCGGCGCTCGTGAAGAGGGCGCGCGTTTGTTGCGCCTGGCGGCGTTGGCGGGCGATGGCAAGGCGGCTTATCAGGTTGGCGTGATCTGTCTGGCCGGGACGGCGAGCAAGGCGCCGGATCCCCTTGAAGCGGCTCGGTTTTGGGAGATCGCGGCGAAGGCCGGGCATCCGTTGGCGCCGATCAAGTTGCAAGAGCTGGCGTCTCGCGAGTCTGAGCTATAGCCCTGGGCTGGCGGGGGGATGGCTATTTGGGGAGTTGTCCTGCGCCTGTCTGCAAGGCGGCCTGCTCGCGAAGGCTGCTTGTCTTTTGTTGACTGTGTACATATCCGTTTCTTCGGTAACGGCGGCTTATGGTTTCGCCCTTACGGCGACTCCCTTTTTTACAAGCGCCTAAAAAAGGAAGCAAAAAACGCTCGCCCCTTACGTACGGCCCCTCGCTGAGGCTCGGGGTTCCTTCGCTCCGGTATTCATCCGGGGGCATTGCCCTCCGGTCGGCTTCGCTTCGACCTACATGCAATGAGTTCGACTGCGTCGAATGGCGCTGCGCGCCCATCCCCGGATGAACACCTCCGCTCAGCCTGCCGAGGGGGCGGGTGGATCAAGATCAAGAGCGGCAGGCGAGCTAACGCTCGGCCTGTTGAATGGTGAGGAGCGTGGGGGGACGCGGATCTGCTTTTGCTCTGCTCTTCTGTGGGAGCGGGCTTGCCCGCGAAGGCGTCCTGCCAATCACCGCTACCCCATCAGGCAAGCACCTTCACGTTCCTGCACCACCCGGCTGTCAATCACATGCACGCTATACCCCTGCACATTCTTCGCATGGTGCTTGGCTTGTGACGCCATTTCCGCCAGCTGGCTCGCATCGAGTTGTCCACAGGCCTGTGGATGAAGATGCACCACGCCGATCGACAGCGACAACAGCGCAAACTCCTGCCGCATGCCCTGGCGATTCGGTGCGATGAAGCAGCCGGCTTCCAGGTGCTCGCTGCGGTAGAAGCGCCGGCACTGGCTCTGGAAGTCGTCGAGCAACTGGTTCAATCGTTTGCGCCAGTCTTCCGGGCCGAGCACCAGCAGGAAATCATCACCGCCAATGTGGCCGACAAAGTCGCGGGACGGGTCGATGCGGTCGTTCAGGCATTGCGCCAGGCACAACAGGACTTCGTCGCCGCGGCCATAGCCGTAGATGTCGTTGAAGGGTTTGAAGCTATCGATGTCCACGTAGCAGATCACCGATTCCCGTTGCTGTTGCAGCAGACGCGTCAGGCATTGCTGGATCGGCACGTTGCCTGGGAGCAAGGTCAGCGGGTTGGCATAGCGGGCTTGCTGGATCTTCAGTTCGGTAATCAGTTTGAGTACGTCTATCACGCGGCCCAGCCCAAGATAGCCGCCATTGAGGGTGATGATGAAATCTTCTTCGATGCGCTGGCGGGCACGGCCTGTGATCAGGCGACTGACTTGTTGCAGCGACTGACTCAGCTCGACGGCGAGGAAGTCATCGTTCATCAGGCGACTGATGGGTTTGCGGGCGAACAGATCGGTGGCAAAGGGCTTGAGCAGGGCATCGGAGAGCGAATGCCGATGGACGATACCGCAAGGCTGACCCTGTGCATCCAGGACCGCCAGCGAGTTCAGGTTGGCCTGGCGGCGAAAGGCTTCGAGCACCGTGGCGGTCGGGGTGTCCCGGTTCACGGCGGGTTGCTCGTTGAGCAGTGCGCTGAGGTCGCTGCCGTCTTCGCTCAGTACAACGCTGGTGCTGTCCTGGCGGGGCATCATTGCCCGGGCATCCCGTGGCGGGTGTTCCTGGGGGCGACAGAGCAGATAGCCCTGGACCAGATCGACGCCCATCTCGGTCAGTACCGTGAGCTCTTCCGGTAACTCGATACCTTCGGCTATGACTTGCGCCCGCGAGGCCTTGGCGATTTGCAGGATCGAGCCGACGAACTCGCGCTTGAGCGCATCCTGATGAATGCCATCAATGAAATGCCGGTCGATTTTGACGTAATCCGGCCGCAGTTCGGACCACAAACGCAAGCTCGAATAACCCGCTCCCAGATCGTCCAGCGCAATCGAAAATCCCATCGCCCGATAGTGATGCAGGGCGGTTTGCAGCAGCTGGAAATCATCCGTTGGCGTCTGTTCCGTGAGCTCGATGACCACCTGACTCGGCGCAATGCCGAAGTCCTGCAGCAATTGCAGGGTGCGTCCCGGTTGATGGGCCGCTTCGAGCAGGGATTCGGGGGATACGTTGAGGAACAACAGGCCGGGCAGTTGTTGTTCATTGAAGCGTCGGCAAGCGCTTTGGCGGCAGGCAATTTCCAGCTCGCTCAAACGACCGGCCTGACGGGCGACGGCGAACAGCGCAACAGGGGAGTGCAGAGGGCTGTTGGACGGCCCGCGACTGAGGGCTTCGTAGCCGAGAACGCGTCGCTCAGAGAGGCTGATGATCGGCTGGAACAAACTGTGCAAACCGCCTTGAGTCAGGATCGAGCTCAATGCACTCAGTTGTTCGGTTGTGGTCATGGCGATCTCTGGCGATAAAAAAGGACTGGCGTGGTCCCTTTCGACAAGGAGCACGCCAGTCCCGTATTTCACGACAGAATGATGACTGTTTGATGACGCCCCGGAGGGCGTTAGCATTAAATTGCCATCACCTGTTTGTAAGCACTCAGTGCTTCGCCACTGCCGTATTGAGTTTCAGGTAGTCCAGCAGAATCCGCCCTGTTTCGCTGAGGTAGGCGTCGTCTTCCGGTTTGGTCTTGTCGTCCTCGGCCGCCAGGGCGTCCTCGTCTTCTTTCTTCAGCTCTTTGAGCGGTTCTTCGCCCTTGGCCTTGCGACGGATGTTCTCCATGGCCAGCTGTTTGGCTTCGATGTCGGCGTGCTGGGCACGACGCTCGACTTCATTGAGGCTGACGGCTTTTTCGGCCATCAGTTTCTGCGCCAGGGCCAGCTTGTCGCGGATGAATACGAACTCTGCATCTTTGGCCGTACGCACGTCATGCTCGGACTGGAGTTGCGTAATGTACGGCTTGAATGGGTCGACCGCCGGCTTGATCGCCGCCTTGATGGTGTCCCACGGCATGGCTTCGGGCAGGGCGCTTTCGCCGATTTCCTTAGTGTCGATGATCGACGGGTAATCGATGTCCGGCAAGACGCCCTGATGCTGGGTGCTCTGTCCGGAAACCCGGTAGAACTTGGCCAGGGTCAGCTTCAGCTCGCCATGGTTGAGTGGCTGAATGGTCTGCACGGTACCTTTGCCGAAGGTCTGGCCGCCGATGATCAGTGCACGGTGGTAGTCCTGCATGGCGCCGGCAAAAATCTCCGAAGCCGAAGCGGACAGGCGGTTGACCAGCAACGCCATCGGGCCTTTGTAGAACGCGCCCGGGTTTTCATCCTCCAGCACGTCAACACGGCCATCGGCGTTACGCACGAGCACGGTCGGGCCTTTGTCGATGAACAGGCTGGTCAGCTCGGTGGCTTCCTGCAAGGAGCCGCCGCCGTTGTTGCGCAGGTCGATGACCACGCCGTCGACTTTCTCTTTCTGCAGTTCGGTCAGCAGTTTCTTGACGTCGCGGGTGGTGCTCTTGTAGTCCGGGTCGCCGGCACGGAAGGCCTTGAAGTCCAGATAGAACGCCGGGATCTCGATGACGCCGAGCTTGTAGTCCTTGCCGTCCTGCTTGAGGTTCAAGACCGATTTCTTCACGGCCTGGTCTTCGAGCTTCACCGCTTCGCGGGTGATCGGCACGATCTTGGTGGTCTGGTCGTTCGGCGCATTGCTGGCCGGGATCACTTCCAGGCGTACCACGGTGCCTTTCGGACCACGGATCAGCTTGACCACTTCGTCCAGGCGCCAGCCCACCACGTCGACCATTTCCTTGTTGCCCTGGGCAACGCCGATGATCTTGTCTGCCGGTGCCACCTGCTTGGTCTTGTCCGCCGGACCTGCCGGCACCAGACGCACGACTTTCACCTGGTCGTTATCGCTCTGCAACACGGCGCCGATGCCCTCGAGGGACAGGCTCATGTTGATGTCGAAGTTCTCCGCGTTATCCGGCGACAGATAGTTGGTATGCGGGTCGTAGGACATGGCGAAGGTATTGATGTACGCCTGGAAGATGTCTTCCGCGCGGGTCTGGTCCAGGCGCGCCAGCTGGTTCTTGTAGCGCTTGGTCAGGGTTTCCTGGATCTGCCTGGAATCCTTGCCGGCGATCTTCTGGCGCAGGACCTCGTCCTTGACGCGTTTGCGCCACAGGTCGTCGAGTTCCGCGGTGGATTTGAGCCAAGGGGCGTCCTTGCGGTCGATCAGCAAGGTTTCCTTGGCGGTGAAGTCGATCTTGTCGACGCCCTTGTTCAGCTCGGCAAGGGCAAAGTCCAGACGCGCCTTTACACGATCCAGGTAGCGCTTGTAGATGGTGAACCCGGCGTTCAGGTCGCCGCTCTTGAGGAAGTCGTCGAACTGCGTCTTCCACTTGTCGAATTCGGCAATGTCGCTGGCCATGAAATAGCTGCGCGATGGATCCAGCAGCTTGAGGTAGCTGTCGTAGATGATCACCGAGCGCGCGTCATCGAGTGGCGGCTTGCTGTAGTGGTGGCGTTTGAGCAATTCCACGACGTTCAGACTGGCGATCACTTCGTCACGATCGGGTTGAAGCTTGTCCCAGCTATTGGCTGCGAATGTATTGCTCGACAGCGGCAGCAAGCCGATACCGATGAATAAGGTGAGGGCAGTGCTGGGGAACAGATGCTTCATGCTGATTCGACGCGGGGACAATTGATAACGCATATTAGGCCGTCTTTGAAGTCGCCGGCTCTTTGGGAGCCGGTCGCATAATGCAAAAAGCCCGGCGATACAGCTTCGGGCTCAGTCCAGACTCACTATGGAGGCACTGTGAAAGCATTGCAAGGCGTTGACGGTCAAGTGGTATGGGTTGATGAACCCGGTCCTGCATGCGATGTAGGGCAAGTTCGTATTCGAGTGGCGGCAGCGGGCCTCAATCGTGCCGATTTGTTGCAGAAAGCCGGTCTTTATCCGCCACCGCCAGGGGCCAGCCAGGTGCTCGGTCTAGAGTGCTCGGGGGTCATCAGCGAGGTCGGCGCCGGCTCCTCCTGGCAGGTGGGCGATCGGGTTTGCGCCTTGCTGGCCGGGGGCGGGATGGCCGAAGAGGTGGTTGTCGACGGGCGGCATGTATTGCCGGTTCCCGACGGAATGTCACTGGTCGAAGCGGCGGCATTGCCCGAAGTTTATGCAACAGTCTGGCTGAATTTGTTTCAACTGGCTGCGCTCAAGCCGGGACAGAAAGTTCTGCTGCATGCCGGAGCAAGTGGCATTGGTTCAGCGGCCATTCAGCTGTGCAAGGCCTTCGGTAACCCGTGCTGGGTCAGCGTCGGCTCTGCCGAGCGACTGGCGTACTGCGAAGCGCTGGGTGCCCAGGGCGGCGTGGTGCGTAACGGTGATCTGGAGGGCTTGCGGGATCTGGGGCCGTTCGACGTGATTCTCGACCCGGTGGGCGGCAATTACGCGGCCTTGAACCTGAAGTTGCTGGCTCAGGATGGTCGCTGGGTGTTGATCGGTCTGATGGGCGGGCGCGAGGCCAAGCTGGACCTGGCCCAGGTGCTGGCCAAGCGCGTGCAGTTGCTGGGCTCGACCCTGCGCAGCCGGGATGATCAGTTCAAGGCAGATCTGTTCAGCGATCTGGGCCTGCACGTGTGGCCGTTGTTCGCCGAGGGGCGCTTGAGTGCGCAACTGGCCAGGACATTCCCGATCAAGGATGCCGAGGCAGCGTTTGCCGAGTTGGCGAGCAATAACGTGGCGGGGAAGGTGGTGTTGGTGATTGACGAGAGTCTGAACTGACAACGAGAAACCTGTGGGAGCGAGCTTGCTCGCGATTAGCGGAGTGTCAGTTGATATTAATGCAACTGACTCGCCGCCATTGCGAGCAAGCTCGCTCCCACAGGGGGGCCGGGTTATTTCCAGTCGTGGATCGGCCACCCGGCCTTTTCAGCCTGCTCGCGCAACACCGGATCCGGGTTGACCACGTGGGGGAAATCCACCTTCAGCAACAGCGGCAAATCATTACGTGAGTCGGAATAGAAACTCGCGCCTTCGAGGTTTTCCTCCTCCGCATCCAGCCACTCCAGCAAGCGGGTGATCTTGCCTTCGCGATAGGTCAGGGTGCCCACGGTATGGCCGGTGTAAACGCCCTGAACCACTTCCAGTTCGATGCCCAGAATCTCGTCGATGCCCAGGCGCTCGGCGATGGGGCGGACCAGGTGGGTGCCCGAGGCCGAGATCACCAGGATCCGGTCGCCGGCCTTGCGGTGTGCCGCGATGGCTTTGGTGGCGTCACTGAAAATGATCGGCTCGATGTAGTCTTCCACCCAGGGGCCAACCAGATGCTCGACCTCTTGTGGCGTGCGGCCGATCATCGGCTCCAGGCTGAAGGTCATGTAGTCTTCCATGCGCAATTTGCCGTGGCTGTAGGCATCCATCAGCTCGTTGTTCTGTCGCATGAACGACTCGGGGTCGACCCAGCCCAGGCGACCCATCTGCTCGCTCCAAAGGGTGGCGCAGTCGCCGTGGATCAAGGTTTCGTCCAGATCAAAAATTGCCAGGGCCATCGGGTTCTCTCTGAGAACAGCTGCAAGCTGCAAGCTGCAAGAATTGGGTTAGGTGGTCAGCAGTCTACAACTTGAAGCTTGCAGCTTGAAACTTGCCGCTGCCTTCAAGCTACCTCACACAGGGCCGTCGGATCGATGGAAAGCGCCAGGCGCTGACCATCGGGATGCAGGTCGGCCGCCGAGCGGTTCAGCACATCCACCACCAGTTCCACGCCCCGGGCTTCGACCCGGTAGCGGATTACGTTGCCCAACAGGCTGTGGCTGCGTACCTGCGCGTCCAGTTCACCGTTGAGACTCAGTTCGATGGCTTCCGGGCGAATGGCGATGCGCTTGTTGATTGGCCGCTGCAGCAGCTTCGAGGCGCTGTCGGCGTCCAGCAGGTTGTAGTTGCCGATGAAGCCGGCAGCGAACACATCCACCGGCGCAGTGTAGAGGGTTTCGGCGTCGCCGCTTTGTACGATTTTTCCCTGATTCATCAGGAAAATCCGGTCAGACATGGTCAGGGCTTCTTCCTGATCGTGTGTGACGAAAATCGTGGTCAGGCCCAGTTCGCGCTGGATCTGACGGATCTGTTCGCGCAGGTGCTTGCGAATGCGCGCATCCAGCGCCGACAGCGGTTCGTCCAGCAGCAACAGGCGTGGCCGGGTCACCAGCGAGCGGGCGAGGGCGACGCGCTGGCATTGGCCACCGGACAGTTGATGTGGATAGCGTGCGGCGAAGTCCTGCAACTCCACCAGTTTCAGTACTTCGGCGACGCGTTTCTGGCTGTCATCGGCATTGACCTTTTGCATGCGCAGACCAAAGGCGACGTTTTGCTCCACGGTCATGTTGGGGAACAGCGCATAGCTCTGGAACACCATGCCGATCCCGCGTTTCTGCGGGCTCACCGGCACGATATCGGCACCATCGAGCAGGATTTTGCCGCCATCCACCGAAGTCAGGCCGGCGATGCAGCGCAGCAGGGTGGATTTGCCGCAGCCGGAGGGGCCAAGCAGGGTGACGAACTCACCTTTCTGGATTTCGCAATTGATGTCGCTGAACACTGTGGTGCCGGCGAAGCTTTTCTGAAGATGTTGGACGCTGACATAGCTCATTCGCTTTTGTCCCTGTTCAAGATATTGGCAATCCAGGTCAGAACCAGCACAAAGAAGAAGTAGGAAATCACCAGCGCACTGGTGAAATGACCGCTGCTGTTGCGCATGTTGTTGAGGTAGACCTGCAGGGTTTCGTAGCGGGTGCCGACGAGGATGTTGGCGAACACGAACTCACCGAACAGGAACGAGAACGACAGCAGCAGCGCCACCATCAGGCCCTTGCGCAGGTTCGGCAGCACCACCAGGAAGGCGGCTTGCCAGGTACTGGCGCCGAGCAACTGGGCGGCGTCCATCAGGTCGCGCAGGTTGATCGCTTGCAGGTTGTTGGTGATCGCCCGGTACATGAACGGCAGCGCCACGGTGAAGTAGCAACCGATCAGGATCCAGGGTGTACCGACCATGGCGAACGGTCCGGAACCATAGAGCTGCAGCAGCCCCACCGACGACACCACCGGTGGCACGGCGAAGGGCAGCAGGATCAGGATGTTCATCAGCGCATCGAGTTTCGGGAAATGGTAATGCACCACAAACAGCAGCGGCAGGATCAGCACCACGGAAAGAACCAGTGAACCGACGCAGACCAGCAGCGATTGCCCGAACGCATGCAGGAAGCGCGGATCGCTCCACAGCTGGATGTACCACTTGAGGGTGAAGCCGCTGGGCAGAATGGTCGCCGACCAACTGCTGGCGATCGAATAGATCAGCGTGCCGGCCAGCGGCAACAGCAGGATGGCAAACAACAGGTAAACCACGACGCGGTGGTAGACACCGGCGGGCCCGAGTTCAGCGCGAGACATGGTAGCTCCTCTTCAACAGCAACTGATGCACGATGGTCACCAGGGTCATCAAGGCCACCAGCACCACGGCCAGGGCGCTGGCCAGGTTCGGGTCCAGGGAAATGTCACCGGACACCATCGCCGCAATGCGGATCGGCAGCACGTTGAAGTTGCCGGTGGTCAGGGCGTACACCGTGGCGTAGGCGCCGAGGGCGTTGGCCAGCAGGATCACGAAGGTGCCCAGCAGTGCCGGCGTCAACACCGGCAATCCGATGTGCCGCCAGTACTGCCAACCGTCGGCGCCCAGTAGCGCAGCGGACTCTCGCCAGTCTTCGCGCAGCGCATCGAAGGCCGGGTACAGCAGCAGCACGCCGAGGGGAATCTGGAAGTAGGTGTAGAGAATGATCAGCCCGGTTTTCGAGTACAGGTTGAAATCCTGGATGATGCCGGCCTGCTTGAGCATGATGGTGAAGCTGCCGTTGAAGCCGAGCAAAATGATGAACGCAAAGGCCAGGGGCACGCCGGCGAAGTTGCTGGTCATGTTGGCGAAGGCGTTGACGAAGTTGCGCAGTTTCGAATCGACCCGGCGCAGGGAGTAGGCGCCCAGTATCGCGATGATGATCCCGAACACGCTGGACCAGAAGCTGATCTCGAGGCTGTACTGGATCGCCTGCAGGTAAAACTTCGAACTGAAGATTTTGCTGAAGTTGGCCAGGCCCCAGCCGAACTCTTCCGATTGCAGGCTGTTGATCATCACCCAGGTCAGCGGTGCGATCTCGAACACGATGAAGAACAGTGCGAACGGGACCAGGCATAAGGCTGCCAGCCATTTACTGCGGGTCATGGCATTCACTTGAGCAGCTCCCGGCAAACCGGTTTGTCGTGGGGCGCGCCCAGCAACTCGCAGACGGTGCCGCAGATCTCGGTCTGTTTCGGCGCTGCACCGGCGTCGAAGGTGAATGCGTCGCCGAGAACGAACAACGGCACCTCACGTTCTTCCGGCAGCAGGCCGTTGTGGGAGCGGTCGTTGTTCATGCCGTGGTCGGCGGTGACCAGCACCTGATAGCCGGCATCGAGCCAGCCTTGCAGGTAGTCGGCCAGGATGATGTCGGCCGAGCGGGCACTGTTGCGGTATTGCGGGGTGTCGAGGCCGTGCTTGTGCCCGGCGTCGTCGATGTTCATCGGGTGGATCAGCAGGAAGTGCGGCGCATGGCGCTGGCGCAGGTTTTCGGCGTCGGCGAACAGGTGCGAATCGGGGTAGTGATCGTTCCAGTAGAAATGTCCATGCTGGATCGGCAGTTGCGGGTCATCGGTGTGGCGGTCCCGTGCCGCCACGAAGGGCGAACGGTTGTACAGTTCGCTGACCCAGTGATAGGCCGCCGCGGCGGTGACAAGACCTGCGTCGGTGGCGTAGTGATAGATGCTGCGCTGGTTGGACAGGCGCGAAACGTTGTTGTGGACGATACCGCTGTCGATGGGCGCAACGCCGGTCAGGATGCATTCGTACAGCGGGCGGGACAGGGCCGGCAACTCGCACTCCAGCTTGTAGAGTGCCGCACGTCCTGCTCCGACGTACGCCTGCAGGTGCCCCATGGCGTGACGGGCGACCTCGTAGTTGAGGCCGTCGAGCACCACAAGGATAACGTTGTGCTTCATAGGGGGAAAAACTCCGTGTTACAGATATTCGAAGCTCACTCGATCCACTGTGGGAGCGGGCTTGCTCGCGAAAGCGGTGTGTCAGTCGACATCGATGCTGAATGTCAGTCCGCTTTCGCGAGCAAGCCCGCTCCCACATTTGGATCACCATCAGATCCCGAAATGGGGATCTTCCCGGTTATTGCATATTGATGATGACTTCTTCCTGCCACTTCTGAGGAAGGGCCTTGGAGGTCTTTTCCCACGCATCCGCGTCTTTGATCGGCGTCACTTTCTTGTACTGCTCATTAGGCAGCAGCTTGGCCTTCACGTCGGCCGGCAGTGTGATGTGCTCGGCACGGATCGGGCGGGCGTTGCCCTTGGCCAGGTTGATCTGGCCGGCGTCGCTGAAGATGTATTCGCGGGTCAGCTTGGCGGCGTTCGGGTTTTTCGCGTACTTGTTGATGATGGTGGTGTAACCGGAAATCACCGAGCCGTCGGACGGGATCAGCACCACGTAGTCATCCGGGTTGGCCATCTTGGCCTTGTAGCTCAGGCCGTTGAAGTCCCAGACCACGCCGACTTCGATTTCGCCTTTTTCCATGGTGGCAATCGTCGGGTTGGACATCGACAGGCGACCTTGCTTGGCGATGTCGGCGAACAGATCCAGGGCGGGCTTGAGGTTTTTCTCGTCGCCACCGTTGGCCAGTGCCGCGGCCAGTACGCCGTTGGCTGCCTGGGCCGCGGTGCTCACGTCACCGATGGACACCTTGTATTTGCCGTTCTTGAGGTCAGCCCATTTGGTCGGGGCTTCGGAGCCGTGCAGCAACTTCTTGTTGACGATGAAAGCGATGGTGCCGGTGTAGGCCAGTGCCCAGTTGCCGTCCTTGTCCTTGGCCCAGGCTGGCACCTGATCCCAGGTGGAAGGCTTGTAGGGCTGGACTACGCCCTGCTTGACCGCGATCGGGCCGAACGCTGCACCGACGTCGCCGATGTCGGCGCTGGCGTTGTCTTTCTCCGCGGCGAACTTGGCGATCTCCTGGGCCGAGCTCATGTCGGTGTCGATGTGCTTGAGGCCATACTTGTCGCTCAGGTCTTTCCAGGTGCCGGCCCAGTTGGCCCAGTCATCGGGCATGCCGACGCTGTTGACGGCGCCTTCCGCTTTCGCAGCGGCTTCCAGGGTTTTCAAATCATCGGCCGCCATGGCGGCAGTGCACATTGCGATGGTCGAGCCTAACAGTGATGCCAGGAAAAGCTTTTTCATTCCGAAGCTCCTTGGGTCGTGTTCAACGCTGCGATTGCGGTTTGTGTTGGTCTAGGTCAGCAATACCTGAGCCAATTTAAGGGGGCTGGATGACACTTTGATGTCGCTCGTCGCCCTGGAGGACTTTTTGTTCAGCGGTATCGCGACTGGCCTGATAAGCGTAGACCATGGTCAAGGCCTCGGCTGGCAAGGGACTTGGCCGATGAATTGCAGGTTTTTGAGCTCGCAGAATGGCGACCGTTGGGCAGCTTTGTCACATCTCGGTCATCTACGCTGCCTACGCTTGCAGACTATTGAATGAGCCGGTTTGCGCGGCGGTTCTGCCCTGATTTGGTGCTGGTCTAGTCCAGAAAGGAAACGTTGATGCGTGAAGAGGCAACAAAAGCGGTAACAGCCATCGGTCAGGTGCTTCAGGAGCAGATCGACCACGGACTGTTGACCCCTGGCAGCAAATTGCCGGCCGAGCGCAAGCTCAGTGAATTGTTCGGCACCACGCGGATCACTTTGCGTGAGGCGTTGTTGCAGTTGGAGTCGCAGGGGCAAATCTACCGCGAGGAGCGTCGTGGCTGGTTCGTCTCGCCGCCACGCCTGGCGTACAACCTGATGCAGCGCAGCCACTTTCACGCGATGGTCAGTGCCCAGGGGCGGGTGCCGTCCACCGAGGTGATTTCTGCGCGATTGCAACCGGCGTCGGCGGCCGTTTGTGCCTGGCTGCAATTGCCGGCGCTGTCGAGCGTGATCCAGATCTGCCGCTCACGGCGGATCGACGGGCGGCTGGTGCTGTATGTGGAGCACTATCTGAACCCGCAGTACTTTCCGGGCATCCTCGATTTCGATTTGAATCAGTCGATCACCGAGTTGTATTCGCGGCATTACGACTTGCACTACGGGCGGGTGCGCTTCGAGATTGTGCCCACGGCGTTGTCGGTGGATGCGGCGGCGGCGTTGAAGGTGTCGGCGGGTAGCCCGGGCTTACGGATTGCCCGCGTCAATTATGACCAGCATGAACGCCTGATCGACTGTGACCTGGAGTTCTGGCGGCATGATGCGATTCATGTCGGTGTGGATGTTGTCTAGCGTCCGACCTTCCTGTAGGAGCGAGCTTGCTCGCGATGGTCGTTAACGATTACGCGTGTTTACTGGCAAAACGCGGTGTTCTTGAGTTCATCGTCGGAACGCCGCCCGGAGCAAGCTCGCTCCTACAGGGGCTATTCATTCTGCGGGCCACCACCGGTGGTCATTACCTGAATGCTCATCCGTGGTGTCGCCAGATCCAGTCCGGCTTCATCCATGTGCCGCTTGAGTGACAGGTTGAACGCTCGTGACACTTCCCACTGTTTAATCGGCGCGGTCTTGAATCGGGCGCGCAGGATCGCGTTGCCCGACTCGAAACTTTCCACCCCCTGGAACTCCAGCGGCGACCAGATATTGCGCCGCTGCAACGGATCGGTGCGCATTTTCTGGCCGACTTCGCGCATCAGTTTGATGGCGTTGTCGATGTCCATGTTGGCCGGCACCGCGACCCGGAAGATCGCGTAGCCGAATTCCCGGGAGTAGTTCTTGATACTTTTGATTTCACTGAACGGAATGGTGTGGACGATGCCGTCGATGTCCCGCAGGCGCACGGTGCGGATGGTCAGGCCTTCGACCGTACCGAGGTGGCCGCCGACATCCACGTAGTCGTCGATGGCCAGGGAGTCTTCGATGATGATGAACAACCCGGTAATCAGGTCGGCCACCAGCGACTGCGCACCAAAGCCGATGGCCAGACCAATCACACCGGCACCGGCCAGCAGGGGCGTGACGTTCATGCCCATGTTCGCCAGGGCAACGATCAGCGCGACAATGAAAATGGCCACGAACAGCACGTTGCGAATCAGCGGCATCATCGTCTGCGCGCGGGCATTGGCCAGGCCTTTGCGCGAGCGGGTCAGTGCGTGGTGCACGGCGGTGTCGCTGAGAATCCAGATCAACCAGGCGAACAGCAGCGTGCCGGCGAGGCTGAACAGCTTGACGCTGACTTCGTGGCCGTCGCCTTCGGTAAAGCGGATCAAGGACATGCCCCAGACCCGCAGGCCGAGCTCGATAAAGGCCAGCCACACCAACAGGTGGAGGATTGTGTAGAAGAAATTCTTCAACCGTTCCGAATACACGGCGTAACGCCGGATGCCGCGCTGGGGCTTGAGGGCGTGGCGGCGTACCAGGCCGTTGATGACCATGCACAACACCAGCAACACGGTGCAGATCAGCGACTGGCGCAGGGCCGTGCTGGTGTCGCCGGCGGAAATGAAGGTCGCGAACAGGGAA
This sequence comes from Pseudomonas sp. FW305-70, assembly GCF_058783925.1. Lineage (NCBI taxonomy): Bacteria > Pseudomonadati > Pseudomonadota > Gammaproteobacteria > Pseudomonadales > Pseudomonadaceae > Pseudomonas > Pseudomonas sp. FW305-70. Next base: position 189,806 of record NZ_JBYSYZ010000001.1, on the reverse strand, counting down.
ATGGCCACCAGCACCAGCGCCGGCACGTACCAGAAGGTGCCGAGAATCGACAGAGTGTCGTTGAGGGCGCGGCGGGTCAGGCGTCGGGACAGCGGCTGGTTGCGGATCAGGTGGGCGATCGGGCGGCGGAAACGCAAGATGAACCGCGCAGTGGACAAGGCTGCCAGGACGTTGGCAATCGTGGCTGCCGTATGGGCCAGATGACTGCCGAGGCTGGCGACCAGTTTTGGATCGCTCAGTGCTTCGCCAAACGCGGCGAAACTGCCGATCAGCCACAGCGGTCGAAACGCCTGGTGCCGCAGAATGTACAAGGCGCGGTGGCGGTGTGGGCCGTCGAGCAGGGAAAAGGCAATCACGCAGATGGCCGAGAAGCAGGTGCCGACGACCAATGCATAGGCCAGCACCATGGCCAGGCTTTTGCCCAGGGACGAGGGCAGGGCATAGCTCATGTAGATCGTGATCACCAGGGCGATCAGCCATGGCCCGAGCTTGCGCAAGGCAAAGCGCAACATGTCCAGGGCACGGGGGTGCTGCGGCAGTTCTTCAGTCAGGCCGAAACGCATGCGCACGCGGTGGCTGATCCAGATCAGCGCGGCGGCCAGCAGGCTCCAGACCATCAGGATCATGGCGAACGCAAAGAGCATCGGCAGCCATTCATTGGCCGGCAGCGCCAGGGCCATCAACTCTTCCTGGGCCTGGTCGAACTCGCTGGACCAGCGCGTGAGCGGACTGTCGTCGCCGGAAAATTTCTTTTCGATCGTGGCCAGGGTTCCGCCAATCAGGCCCAGCACGCCTTCTTCGGTAATCGGCTGGGCCTGTTTGGTGGTGTCACGCAGCCTTTTCAGATCGGCCAGCAGCTGGGTGCGTTGCTGATCGTTTTCCAGTGACTTGATCACTTCGTCCAGGGACTGCCCCAGCGGTTCCTGTGCTTCGGGCTGTGCCTTGGCCTGGCCGCCGAGCAGGCTTGGCAGGCCGGCCGCCTGGGCAGGTGCCACTGGCAGCAGCATCAGGCAGGCAAGGAAAAAATACGGAAGGGCAAAAAGACGAGCGAACACTAGGCGGTCAACCTCGCAAGGAGCGGATCGACCGAGTGTACGAGCCCGTCAAAATCAATGCGAGCCAAGGGCGATGAATTATTCGTTGAGTTTGGCGAGGATCTTGATCACCACGGTCGCGAGGATGGTCAGCATGCCGATCCACATGGCGAACACACCGGCATTTTTGTCGCGAAAGTTGAAACCGACGGCCAGCAGGAGCATCCCGGCAAGAATCGGGATCAGCATGGCGTGAAAGGAGGACATCGAGATCATGGAGACAGCCTTGTCGAAGGGATACTTGAAGTCTAGGCCGCTTTTGACGCGGCCGGCGTGATGTGTGTGTAGGAGCGAGCTTGCTCGCGATGGATTTCAGGGCGCCGCGTTTATCCAGTAAGCACGCATGACCGTTCACGTCCATCGCGAGCAAGCTCGCTCCTACAGGGTTTACGGCAATTCGCGGCAGGCGTAGAACGCGCTCAGTACCTTGACCAGGTGCGCCAGGTCGTGGCTGCCGCACAGTTCGCGGATCGAGTGCATGGCGAATGTCGGCAGGCCGATGTCCACGGTACGCACGCCCAGGTGGCTGGCGGTGATCGGGCCGATGGTCGAGCCGCAGCCCATGTCGCTGCGCACCACGAAGCTTTGCACCGGCACTTCTTCAGCCATGCACAGATGACGGAAGAACCCGGCGGTTTCGCTGTTGGTGGCGTAGCGCTGGTTGCTGTTGACCTTGATCACCGGGCCGGCGTTGAGTTTCGGGCCGTGGTTGGCATCGTGCTTGTCGGCGTAGTTGGGATGCACGCCGTGGGCGTTGTCAGCCGAAACCAGCAGGGATTTCTGAATGGTGCGTACGAATTCATCACCTTCAGGCAGCAGGCGACGCAGGGTTTGCTCAAGCATCGGGCCGTCGGCACCGCAGGCCGAGCAGGAGCCGACTTCTTCGTGGTCGTTGCAGACCAGCACGCAGGTTTCGTCGGTGTCGGCCGTCAGCAGCGCTTGCAGGCCGGCGTAGCACGACAGCAGGTTGTCCAGGCGCGCGCCGGCGATGAAGTCGCCATGCAGACCGATGACCGCAGCGCTTTGGGTGTCGTAGAAACTCAGCTCGTAATCGAGCACCACGTCGGCATTCAGGCCATGTTCGCGGGCCAGTTGGTCGGTGAGCACTGCGCGAAAGTCCACGCGCTCGTCACCGGCGAATTGCGCGAGGATCGGTGGCAGTTCGGTCTGGGCGTTGATGGCCCAGCCCATGTTGGCTTCGCGGTTGAGGTGAATCGCCAGGTTCGGAATGATCGCGACCGGGGCCTTGAAGTCGATCAACTGGCTCTCGACCTTGCCGTCACGCCGGAAGGTCACGCGGCCGGCCAGGGACAGGTCGCGGTCGAACCACGGTGCCAGCAGAGCGCCGCCATAGACTTCGACACCCAGCTGCCAGAAACCCTGGCGCTGCAGCTCCGGTTGCGGCTTGACGCGCAGGCACGGGCTGTCGGTGTGGGCGCCGACCAGGCGAATGCCGCCGTGCAGCGGCGAATGGCGGCCCATTTTGATCGCGACAATCGAAGAGTCATTGCGGGTGACGTAGTAGCGGCCGTTGGCTTCGGTATTCCACGGCTCGCGCTCATCGAGGCGTTGATAGCCCGCCGCTTCCAGGCGCTGAACAAGGCTGGCGGTGGCATGGAACGGGGTAGGGGAGGCCTTGAGGAAATCGATCAGGCCTTGGTTCAACTCTTCGCGCATAAAGTAGCTCCAGACAGCAGTGGCGCCAGTTTAACGTATTGGTCAGGGAATTGGCGGTGGTGTGCGGGTGGAGTGGCGCCCCGCCCCGCCCTGTAGGAGCGGGCTTGCTCGCGATGGTCCCAAGAACACCGCAGGGCGCCAGGCTTCCCGCGTTATCGTTGACGACCATCGCGAGCAAGCTCGCTCCTACAGGGGGGAGTGCGTTGCGTTCAGAACGGAGCCGGGCACTCGAAGCGCAGGCGCTCGCCGGTCTGGGGATGGGTGAAGGTCAGCATGCTCGCATGCAGGCACAGGCGCGGCCAGGCCGCCAGCGCCTGCTCGTGGGCATAGAGCCCGTCGCCCAACAGCGGATGACCGATCGAGAGCATGTGCACGCGCAACTGGTGGGAGCGGCCGGTAATCGGTGTCAGCTCAACGCGGCACCAGTCGCCGCAACGCTCCAGCACGCGCCAGAAGGTCAGCGCATGTTTGCCGAATTCATGATCGACCACATGCCGCGGCTTGGTTGGCGGGTCGTAGCGCAAGGGCAGGTCGATGCTGCCGCTGTCCAGTTCCGGCTGACCCCAGCACAGGGCGGTGTAGGCCTTTTCGGTTTCGCGGTCGTGAAATTGCCGGGACAGCTCGCGATGGGTATCCGGGTCGCGGGCCAGCAGGATGATGCCGGACGTTTCCCAGTCCAGCCGATGGACGATTCGCGCTTCCGGGTAGCCGTTTTCCTGCAGGCGGGTAATCAGGCAGTCCTTGTTGTCATCGGCCCGGCCAGGGACAGAGAGCAACAGGGTCGGCTTGTTCACCACCAGTACGGCAGCGTCCTGATGGATGATGTGGATGTTGGACAACGGCATTAAAACAGCCTCGTAACAAACGCCAACGGCGGGTCAGGCCCCTTCCGGTTGCAGAAGGGGCCTGAGCCGCCGTGGCTCCTGGCGGATCGACTCAGCGATCAGGCAGGGTGATGTTGAGTTCCAGAATCGAGCAGCTGCCCTGGCTTTCCAGTGCGACGTGCACGTCATCGGACCCGATATTGACGTACTTGCGGATCACCTCGACCAGTTCCTTCTGCAAGGCCGGCAGGTAGTCCGGGGTGCTGCGTTGGCCGCGTTCGTGCGCCACGATGATCTGTAGACGCTCTTTCGCTACCGACGCGGTGCTTTGCTTTTTGTTGGCACGAAAGAAGTCAAAAAGGTTCATTGCTTAGTTGCCTCCAAACAGGCGCTCGAAGAATCCCTTCTTCTGTACATCAAGGAATCGATGATCCACGGTTTTGCCCAGCAGGCGGTCAACGGTATCGCTGTAGGCCTGGCCGGCATCGCTCTGGTCGTCGAGAATCACCGGAACACCCTGGTTGGATGCCTTGAGCACCGCCTGGGATTCAGGGATCACGCCGAGCAGGGTCACCGAAAGGATTTCCTTGACGTCTTCTACGCCGAGCATTTCGCCTTTGCTCACACGCTCCGGGTGGTAACGGGTAATCAGCAGGTGTTCCTTGATCGGGTCTTCGCCGCGTTCGGCACGACGGGACTTGCTGGCCAGCAGGCCGAGCATGCGGTCGGAGTCACGTACCGAGGAGACTTCCGGGTTGGTCACGACGATCGCTTCATCGGCGAAGTACATGGCCAGGTGGGCGCCTTTCTCGATGCCCGCCGGGGAATCGCAGACCACGAACTCAAAGTCTTCCTTGAGTTGCATCAGGACTTTTTCCACGCCTTCGACGGTCAGCGCGTCTTTGTCGCGGGTCTGGCTGGCGGCCAGCACGTAGAGGTTTTCCAGGCGCTTGTCTTTGATCAGGGCCTGTTGCAGGTTGGCTTCGCCGTTGACCACGTTGACGAAGTCATACACCACGCGGCGCTCGCAACCCATGATCAGGTCGAGGTTACGCAAGCCCACGTCGAAGTCGACGATCACTGTTTTGTGGCCGCGCAGAGCGAGGCCGGTACCGATAGCGGCGCTGGTGGTGGTCTTACCCACACCACCCTTGCCGGATGTAACCACGAGAATCTTGGCCAAGGTGTTTCACCCCTAAGGAAAAAGGACTTTTCAGCCCCTGAAAAACATCTCCTGAAAAACTACTGCAGTCGGACAGCCTTGGCTGGAATCCGGTTTTGAGCGGCGCTTACCCCCGGTAAACACTGCTTTCGGCCTTTTTCCTACTTCGTTTGAGCCGTTTTCGCTATGTTTTAGAGATGCTTGGAAAATGCGGCAGTATCCGTTAAAGCCGAATGATGTTCAACACGTCGCCGGACAGGCTGACCTGCACACCCGAACCCCACAGAGGATCGCGGCGCAGATCTTCGGAAACCTTGTAATGTCCGGCAATGGAAACCAGTTCAGCACTCATTTGCTGACAGAAAATCCGCGCCTTGGTGTCGCCCTTGACGCCGGCCAACACGCGACCCCGCATCGGGCCGTATACATGGATGTTGCCATCGGCGAGAAGTTCCGCCCCCGGGCTGACCGAGGAGATCACCACCAGATCGCAGCCCTGGGCATAAATCTGCTGGCCACCACGTACTGGCGAGGTGATGATTTTTGTCGGTTTGATGGTCGGTTCAGGCGGTTTTTCCGGTTTTTTCTTCGGTTCGCCTTCGGTCAGGTCCAGTGGACGCTCCCGGGCACCGGACGGTGGCAGCACCGGCAGGTCGACCGCAATGGCGGCGGCGATGTCTTCGATGCGGCTGGCGCGGATCGCCAGGGTGCGCAGGCCATGCTGGCGGCAAACGCGCATCAGACCTGGCAGATCGACCGCGCCTTCGCTGGCCGGGAGTTTGTCCAGGGCCAGTACCAGCGGCGCGTTGCTGAAGAAGTTGGGCGCCTGGGCGACCTTGGCGGCCAGTTGCCGATCAAGGCTTTCGAGGTCGTTACGGGCCAGTTCCAGCACCGTAATGGCCAGCATGCTGCCCTTCAACTGGAACACGGGATCTTGGTCTAGCGGTTCGGTTTGGCTCATGGTCGGCATACAACGACTTGTCACTAAAAGTGCCGAGACTTATAACGAGAACGCCCGCAGGCCGCAAGCCGGGTCGAACGATGTAGAATGCGCGGCCATTGTCATTCCGGAAGCATTAATGGACCGCCCGCGTTTTCGAAAAGCATTTCTATCTCCACGTTTCTGGCCGCTGTGGTGTGGCCTGGGGCTGTTGTGGCTCATCGTCCAGTTACCGTATCCGGCACTGCTGTGGATCGGTCGAGCATTGGGCGCATTGATGTATCGCGTGGCCGGCGACAGACGGCGCATTGCCAAGCGCAATCTGGAACTGTGTTTTCCGGAAAAGACCGCCGCCGAACGCAAACGCCTGCTCAAGGAAAACTTCGCCTCCACCGGCATCGCATTTTTTGAGATGGCGATGAGCTGGTGGTGGTCGCGCAAGCGTCTGGCGAGTCTCGCTCACGTTGAAGGGCTGGAGTATCTGCAGCAGGCCCAGCGCGAAGGCAGGGGCGTGATCCTGATGGCGCTGCACTTCACCACCCTGGAAATCGGCGCGGCGTTGCTCGGTCAGCAGCACACCATCGACGGCATGTACCGCGAGCACAAGAATCCGCTGTTCGACTACATCCAGCGCCAGGGCCGCGAGCGGCATAACCTCGATTCGCTGGCGATAGAGCGTGAAGACGTGCGCGGCATGCTCAAATTGCTGCGCTCGGGCCGCGCGATCTGGTACGCGCCGGATCAGGACTACGGCGCCAAGCAAAGCATCTTCGTGCCGCTGTTCGGCATTCAGGCGGCGACCGTCACCGCCACGAGCAAGTTTGCGCGGCTGGGCAAGGCGCTGGTGGTGCCGTTCACCCAGGAGCGTCTGGCGGACGGCAGCGGTTATCGCCTGGTGATCCATGCGCCGCTCGAAGGCTTCCCCGGCGAAACCGAGGAAGAAGACTGCATTCGCATCAACCAATGGATCGAAGGCGTCCTGCGCCAATATCCCGAGCAATACCTGTGGGCCCACCGCCGCTTCAAGAGCCGTCCACCGGGCGAGCCGAAGCTGTACGCCAAACGCCGTTGAACCCCGATCCCCTGTAGGAGCGAGCCTGCTCGCGATGGACTGGAGAGCGCCACGGGGCGTCAGGTTACCCGCGTTATCGTTGACGTCCATCGCGAGCAGGCTCGCTCCCACAAGGCAACGTCATCCCATCAAGCACCATGGAGAGTTGTGCATGAGTCCAGTTGAACCGGTTACAGGGTTGATTCTTTCCGGTGGCGGGGCTCGGGCGGCTTATCAGGTCGGGGTGCTGGCGGCGATTGCCGAATTGCTGCCGCCGGGGGCGAGCAATCCGTTTCCGGTGATCGTCGGCACCTCGGCAGGCGCGATCAATGCGGTCAGCCTCGCCAGCGGGGCAATGGACTTTCGTCATGCCATCCAACGCCTGACGGCCTTCTGGCAGGGCTTTCGCAGCCCTCTGGTATTGCGCAGTGACTGGCCCGGGGTCATTCGCCAGGCCACTCGCTTTGTCAGCCATAGTTTGCTCGGCATCGGTTCCCAGGTTCCGGTGGCGCTGCTCAACAGTTCGCCGCTGCGGGATCTGCTCAACGACAAGCTGCATATGGGGGGCATCGCCGAAGCGATCGCACAGAAGCAATTGCATGCGGTGGCGGTCACGGCGTTCGGCTATGAGTCCGGCCAGGCCGTCACCTTTTATCAGGGCGGCGGCAAGATCGATGCCTGGTTGCGCCATCGACGCATCGGCGTTCCCACCCGACTGTCGGTTGAACACTTGCTCGCCAGTTCGGCGATTCCACTGCTGTTCGCCCCGGTGAAAATCGGCGAAGAGTATTTCGGTGATGGCGCGGTGCGTCAGTCGGCGCCGATCAGCCCGGCGCTGCATCTGGGCGCCAGTCGGGTGCTGGTGGTGGGCGTCAGCGGCAACCCCCGCGGTATCGACCCGCAACAACCCTTGCAGCGCAGCTACACCGGGCAGCAACCGACCCTGGCGCAGATCGGCGGGCATATGCTCAACAGTACGTTCATTGACAGCCTGGAAAGTGACATCGAACTGTTGCAGCGCCTGAACCAGTTCAGTCACCTGATGCCTGATGGCACACCGACCCGCGCATTGGGCGTGGCGCCGGTGGACGTGTTGGTGATTTCACCGAGCCAGCCGATCGATGAGATTGCCGCGCGACATCGTCAGGAGTTGCCGCCGGCATTGCGCCTGTTTTTACGCGGGCCGGGCGCGACCAAGACCAGCGGGGCAGGGGTACTGAGCTACCTGCTGTTCGAGTCGGGGTATTGCAGCGAGTTGATCGAGTTGGGGCGCAGCGATGCGTTGGCCAAGCGCGGGGAGTTGTGCCGGTTTCTCGGCTTACTGTAGGAGCGAGCTTGCTCGCGATGGACGTTAACGATGACGCTGGGAGCCTGACACCCCGTGGCGCTCTCTAGTCCATCGCGAGCAAGCTCGCTCCTACAAGATCAGAAGTGAACCTTGACCAGGAAGCTGGTCACGCTCTGATCCGTCTTGAAGCCCTGGCTGTCTTCAATCCCGTACTTGTTTTTCCAGTAGTCATACTCGACACCGACGTACAGCTGCTTGGCACCCAGGTTCAGCGCCTTGCCCAGGTCGTATTTGACCTGCGGATTGAAGTGCAGGTTGGCGTGGTACTCGCCTTTGCTGTTGACATCGTTGTCGACGACCCAGTCCATGAAGCCGTCGATCAGCACGTCCGAGTCACCCACCGGGATGGTGTAGGACCAGACCGGCGAGACCTGCCAGATGTTGTCGCCCGGGCGGTCGCCTTCGGTGTGACGGTTGTAGAAGTTCAACTGGAAGTAGTCGAAGCCCGGGATGGCCAGGTCGAAGCCAGGGCCGATCAGGTACGACTCGGTGTCGTCTTCGCCGAACTCATAGGTCATGGCCAGCAGGACGTCCTTGATCGGGCCTAACTCGAACTTCTGGTCGAAGATCTTGTTGAACGACAGGCGCGGGCTGAGCTCGCCATAGTGGGTGTTTTCACCCGCGAAGTGGTCTTCCTTGCCGTTGTAGAAGATCTTGTCGATGAAGAAGAAGTTGTCACCGTACTTCCAGCCATCGGCGTGTTCGAAGGTCACCGTCTGCTGGATGCGCGGGTTGACCTGGAAATCCTTGCCATACAGGTAGGTCAGGCTGTTGTTCTGCCACTGCAGCAAATCGCCGGCCATGGCCTGGCCCCCGGCCAGCATCGATCCCGCCAGCATCAGGCTAGTGCACGTACGTTTCATTCGGTTGCTCCCAAAAAGTAGGTGGTTCCACGTTATTTTTTTAAGGTCGACGCTCTGGTGTGGCGCCTTTTTCCGTAGCGGTAAAAAATCATCCAGTCGGTCAGCTTTGTGCTGATAGCAAGAGCTGAGCCAAGGCTTTCAAAAAGCAAAAAAACTCCCGCTCGACGGCTCAAAAGCGGTCGATTGAGAGGGGGGGTGGAGTGCCTTGGTGCCTGCCAGCGCCGGGATAAGTTGGCCTGCTGGTCAGGTTTTACATCCGGGCTTTTTTTTAAACCGGATTCGGGCGGCCGCGGAGAATACTGACTCCTCGGCCAGGTCTCAAGTGCTCCGCAACGGCGCACCGACGACAGGTTTGGCGCACGGTTGCGGGGCAGCATCAGAAATGCACCTTCACCAGCAGGCTGGTGGTGTTTTCATTGGTGTCGAATTTGCCGCTGTTTTCGATGCCGTATTTGTCTTTCCAGTAGCTGTATTCAGCGCCGACGTACACCTGTTTCTCCCGCCAGCCCAGGGCCTTGCCCAGGTCGTACTTGATCTGCGGGTTGAAGTGCAGGTTGGCGTGATAGGTGCCATGGGCGTTCTGGTCGTTATCCACGACCCAGTCCATGTAGCCGTCGATCAACAGGTTCGAGTTGCCCAATGGCAGGGTGAAGGACCAGGCCGGCGAGATCTGCCAGACATCGTCGCCGGGACGCGAGCCTTCGGTCTGGCGGTAATAGAAGTTCAAGGTGAAAAAATTGAAGCCCGGTACCGCGAGGTCGAATCCGGGGCCGATCAGGTAGGCCTCGGTGTCGTCTTCGCCGTTCTCGTAGGTCATGGCCAGCAGCACGTCCTTGATCGGGCCGAATTCGAAGCGACGGTCGAGGATCTTGCCCAGGGAGAGGCGCGGGCTGAACTCGCCGTAGTAGGCGTGGACGCCTTTGTTCCGGTCTTTCTCGCCGTTGTAGTAGGTGCTGTCGATGAACATGAAGTTGTCGCCGTACTTCCAGCGGTCGGCGTGCTCGAAGGTTATCGTCTGCTGGATTGATGGGTTGACCACGAAATCCTTGCCGTACAGATAGCTCAGGCTGTTGGTCTGCCACAGCAGTAAATCGCCGGCCATGGCCTGACTCGCAGCCAGCAGGCCAGCACCCAACAGCAGGTTGGTTTGTGTCCGAATCATCTGTTGCTCCCTCTTGTTTTTATTTTTGAGGCGCAGGCAGCCCTTGCCCCTGTAGGAGCGAGCTTGCTCGCGATGGTCGCTAACGATTACGCGTGTTAGCTGGATAAACGCGGTGTTCTTGCGTTCATCGCGAGCAAGCTCGCTCCTACAGGGGGTCAGTGCCTATTCAGTCAATGTTGGTGAGCGTGGCAGTCGTTGATGGCCGCGCGTTCGGCACCGCCAAGGATGTTGAACAGCAGGTTCAGCGTCAGCGCGCTGAGGGTGGCCATGGCGATGCCGCTGTGGGTGATCGGACTCATCCACACGGGCAGGTGGGCGAAAAACTCCGGGCGCACCACCGGGATCAGGCCCATGCCGATGCTCACCGCCACCAGCAATTGGTTGCGACGATCACCGATATCGGCTTCCTGGAGAATCTTGATCCCGGTGGCGGCGACCATGCCGAACATCGCAATCGCTGCGCCGCCCAGGACGGCCGGCGGGATCGAGGCCACCAGGAACGCGGCCTTGGGGAGCAGGCTCAGGACGATCAGCAAACCGCCGGCGACGATGGTCACGGAGCGGCAGCGCACACCGGTCATCTGCACCAGGCCGATGTTCTGGGCAAAGGAGGAGTGGGTGAAGGTGTTGAAGAACCCGGCGAAGAACGAGGCGCCGGCATCGCACAGCAAACCGCGACGCAGCATCCGTGGGCTGACTTCCTGGCCGGTGATCTTGCCCAGCGCAAGAAACATCCCGGTGGACTCGACGAAAATGATCACCACCACCAGGCACATCGACAGGATCGGTGCGAGTTCGAATTTCGGCATGCCGAAGTGCAGTGGGGTGACGAATTGCAGCCATGGCGCCTGCGCCATGCCGCTGAGGTCGACCATGCCGAGCAGGCCGCAGAGCACATAGCCCAGGCACATGCCGATCAGCACGGAAATATTGACCCAGAAGCCGCGCATGAAACGGTGCACCAACAGGATGGTGCCCAGCACCAGGGCGGCGATGGCCAGGTAGATCGGCGAGCCGAATTGAGCGGCGCTGGCACCGCCGCCAGCCCAGTTCACGGCCACGGGGAACAGCGACAAACCGATCGAGGTGATGACCGTGCCGGTCACCAGAGGAGGGAAGAAGCGCACGACTTTGGACATGAATGGCGCGATGAGCATGCCGAAGAAACCGGCGGCGATGGTCGCGCCGAAGATCCCTTGCAGGCCGATACCGGGCATGCCGGCCATGGCGACCATGCTGCCGACGGCGGCGAAACTGGCGCCCATCATCACTGGCATGCGAATGCCCATGGGGCCGATGCCGAGGGACTGGACGATGGTGGCAATACCGGCCACCAGCAGGTCGGCATTGATCAGAAAGGCGATTTCTTCACGACTCAGGCCAGCGGCCTGTCCGATGATCAGCGGCACCGCGATGGCGCCACCGTACATCAGCAGAACATGTTGCAAACCGACCAGGATCAGTTGCAAGAGGGGCAAACGCTGAATGGCGGGTGCGTCGGGGATGCGCGCTGCGGATAGCTCGGACATGCAACACCTCGGATCTTTTTTATTCTTGTGATTTTGTGTGTCAGGCAAACCTGTGGGAGCGGGCTTGCTCGCGAAGAGGCCATAACATTCAACATCGTTGTTGACTGACCCGACGCTTTCGCGAGCAAGCCCGCTCCCACAGGGATTGATGGTGTCCATGTGGGAGCGAGCCTGCTCGCGAAGCGTTCAGCGATTAATTGGTCTGGGCTCCCTGCACAATCCAGGCACCGATCAGGTCGCGTTCCTGCTGGGTCATCTGGGTGATGTTGCCCAGTGGCATGATCTGGCTGGTGACGGCTTGCGCCTGAATCCGCGGTGCGTTCTGGCGGATCTGCTCGGGGGTGTCGAGCATCACGCCGGCAGGGGCCGCACTGAACAGCGGGCTGGTGGGCTTGGCCGAGTGGCAGACCGTGCAACGTTCCTGAATCACGCTGTGCACTTTGTCAAAGCCAGGGCCGGCGTTGGACGCTTGCGCCGGAGCGGCGGCTGGCGTTTCTGCAGGTTTGGCTTCGGCGGGTTTCAAACCACCGCCCACTGCGGTTTCCGGTAGCGGCTGGTATTCGATTTTCGCTGGAGCGTTGGCCACTTCAGGGGCGCTGGACATCGGCTTCGGACCGGACACATAGGCCAGGCAGATCATGCCCACCGCTGCCACCGGCAGGGTCCAGGCAAACTTGTGGCTGTCATGACGGGTGTTGAAGTAGTGACGCACCAACACCGCCAGTACCGCGATCCCGGCCAGGATCAACCAGTTGTACTGGCTGCCGTAGGTGCTCGGGAAGTGGTTGCTGATCATGATGAACAGCACCGGCAAGGTGAAGTAGTTGTTGTGACGCGAACGCAGCAGGCCTTTGGCCGGCAGGGCCGGATCCGGCGTGCGGTTCTCGGCGATCGCCGCCACCAGTGCGCGCTGTGCCGGCATGATGATGCGGAACACGTTGCCGACCATGATGGTGCCGATGATCGCGCCGACGTGCAGGTACGCACCGCGACCGCTGAACACCTTGCTGAAGCCATAGGCCGCGCCGATGATCAGCACGAACAGGATGAAGCCGAGCAGGGCAGGGCGTTTGCCCAGGGCCGAGTCGCACAGGAAGGAGTAGATGAACCAGCCGATGAACAGCGAGCCGAGACCGATGGCCACGCCTTCAGGACCGCTCAGGGTGCTGCCCGGAGCCAGCAGGTAGAGCGTCGGGTTGGAGTAGAACACCACGCACAGCAGCGCGATCCCCGACATCCAGGTGAAGTAGGCTTCCCATTTGAACCAGTGCAGGTTGTCCGGCATGGTCGGTGGAGCCAGTTTGTATTTTTCCAGGTGGTAGATACCGCCGCCGTGGATCGCCCACAAATCGCCGGCCAGGCCGGTTCTCGGGTTGACCCGGTTGAGGTTGTTTTCCAGCCAGACGAAATAGAACGACGCACCGATCCAGGCCACGCCAGTAATCATGTGAACCCAGCGCACGCTCAGGTTCAGCCATTCCAACAGATGTGCTTCCACAGTCTTTACCTCTCGCCTGTCACTCTGTTGTCGAGTGATCAGACCTTCTCTTATTGGTGGGGGGCGAGGATCAAACGCTCATCCTCTTTGAAAAAATGCTCATCGCAGTTATTGCCTGTGCCACTGCGATCAACCACCAGGAAGTCATCCCGCTTTTCGATCGTCAGCACCGGGTGGTGCCAGACGCCGCGATGGTAATTAATGCCCTGCCTGCCGTTGGTGACGAAGGCGCGGACCAAGCCTGATACAGGTTCATCGCCAAGTGGCGCGACCACGATCAGAAAGGGGTTGCCGAGCAGCGGAATGAAAGCCTGGCTGCCCAGCGGATGACGCTCCAGCATGCTGACGGTCAGCGGCATGTCCTGCGCGTCGGCGCGGAAAATGCTGATGATCGCGTTGTCCTCTGGCGTGGCGGTTTCCACCGTCGCCAGTTTATGGAAGCGCATGGTCGAACCGTTGTTGATCATGAAGTGATCGCTGCCGTCGGTTTCGATCACGTCACCGAAAGGGGCGAAGGCTTCTTTGGTCAGCGGTTCAATCGTCAGTGTGCGCATGCTGTTCTTCTTAATCTGTTTAGGTATTGATGGTTCTTTGTAGGAGCGAGCTTGCTCGCGAAAAACGTCAAGACACCGCATTCATTCAGATTGGGCGCGTTTTCGTTGACGACCATCGCGAGCAAGCTCGCTCCTACAGGCTCAGCATTACTTCGCGACCTTGCCTAAAACGCGCAGGCGGCTCACACCACCATCCGGGAACACGTTCAGGCGGATGTGGGTGATCGGGCCCAGTGCCTTGATCTGCTCGGCGAAGGTGTGTTCGGCGTGCATTTCCAGCTTCTGGCTTGGCAGCAGTTCGCGCCAGAACAGCGACTGGGTTTCGATCTGGCTGTCGGTGCCGCCCTTCACGAAGGCGCCCTGGATCGAGCAGCTGTCCGGGTAGTTGCCCTTGAAGTGCAGGGTGTCGACGATGACTTTCTCGACTTCACCGGCATGACCCAGCGCGACGATGACCCAGTCATTGCCCGGGGTACGGCGACGCGCGGTTTCCCAGCCGTCGCCCATGTTGATGCCGCGGCCCGGGTTGAGGATGTTGCTCATGCGGCCGAAGTGTTCATCGGAGCAGGCGAGGGCGCGGCCACCGTTGAGGGCCGCGGCCAGGTCGACTTGCTCGTTGTCGCCGATGGCCGACCAGTCGCGGAACGGCACGCCGTACACACGCAGACGGGCCACGCCGCCATCCGGGTAGATGTTGAAGCGCAGGTGGCTGAAGGCCTGGTCGTTGCTGATTTCGTGGTAGTGATGGCTGTTGCCTTGCAGCTCGACGGCGGACAGCACTTCGGTCCACTGGGTGTTTTCATCAGGCTCGCCGGACGCCAGGAAGCAGGCTTCCAGGGACGCCGATGGCGGGAAGTTGCCGGTGAAGAATGAAGTGTCGATGTCGACGCCCTTGATCGAACCCGGTACGCCCAGGCGGATCACGGCGCTGTCGAAGCCTTCGAAGCGCTTGCGGCGCGATTCCCAGCCGTCCATCCACTTGCCGTTGTCATCGAACACGCCCTCCTTCCATACGGCCGGGGTCGGTTGGAACAGACGGTTGGCGTCTGCGAACCAGTCATCGGTGACCGAGATGATTTTGGTGCCCAAGCGGGCATCGGCCAGGTTGACGAACTTCTCGAAAGGTACGGCGTAAGCTTTCATTCTTCTTGTCTGCCTTTAAATAAGTGGCTTGGGATGCTTGCAAGGCCCTGGGCGGTTTCGGCGTTCATGAAATCGCTGGGCCAGGCTTGCTATAGGGTCAGTAATCGGAACAGGGCGATCTTGTTGATCTGCGCCAGCGCGCACTTGAACTCGGTGTCGACCGGGTTGTGGATGCGCGTTTCGAACGCTGCGAGGATCTGATGCCGGTTGCTGCCTTTTACCGCCATGATGAAGGGAAACTTGAACTTGGCTTTGTAGGCGTCGTTCAGCTCGGTGAAGCGCTGGAACTCTTCGGCCGTGCATTGGTGAATACCGGCGCCAGCCTGTTCATGGGTGCTGGCTTCGGTCAACTGGCCCTGGACGGCGGCTTTGCCGGCCAGGTCCGGGTGAGCGTTGATCAGAGCCAACTGGCTGGCGTGATCGGCGCTCAACAGGATGTCGCTCATGCGCTGGTGCAGGGTTTCGATCTCGTCGATCGAAGCGTCCTGGCCCAGGTCGAAGGCCTTTTCGGCCACCCATGGCGAATGTTCGTAGATGTCGGCGAAGGCTTTGACGAAGGCGTCGCGGCTCAATGTCGAGGGTTTCAATGTTTGAAAGGCGCTCATTTCGCGGCCCCTTGGTACGGGTGGGTTTCCTGCCAGTGGCGCGCGATGTCGACGCGACGGCTGAACCACACCTGTTCATGACTTTTAGCGTATTCGATAAAGCGCTTGAGCGAAGCCAGACGCGCCGGACGGCCGATCAGGCGGCAGTGCAGACCGATCGACAGCATCTTCGGTGCTTCGGCGCCTTCGGCGTAGAGCACGTCGAACGCATCCTTGAGGTATTCGAAGAAGTCGTCGCCCTTGTTGAAACCCTGGACCTGGGTGAAGCGCATGTCGTTGGTGTCCAGGGTGTACGGGATCACCAGGTGCGGCTTGCCGGTCGGGTTGTTCGGTTCCCAGTAGGGCAGGTCGTCGTCGTAGGTGTCGCAGTCGTAGAGGAAACCGCCTTCCTCCATTACCAGGCGACGGGTGTTCGGGCCGGTGCGGCCGGTGTACCAGCCCAGCGGGCGTTCGCCGGTGATTTCGGTGAGGATGCGGATTGCTTCGAGCATGTGCTCGCGTTCCTGGTTTTCGTCCATGTACTGGTAGTCGATCCAGCGGTAGCCGTGGCTGCAGATCTCGTGGCCGGCATCGACCATGGCGCGGATCACGTCCGGGTGACGCTGGGCGGCCATGGCCACGGCGAAAATGGTCAGCGGAATGTCGAATTCCTTGAACAGCTTCAGGATCCGCCACACGCCGGCACGGCTGCCATACTCGTAAAGCGATTCCATGCTCATGTTGCGCGCGCCTTGCAGCGGCTGGGCAGACACCATTTCCGAGAGGAAGGCTTCGGACTCTTTGTCGCCGTGCAGGATGTTGCGCTCGCCGCCTTCTTCGTAATTGAGTACGAACGACAGGGCTATGCGGGCATTGCCCGGCCAGTGTGGATGAGGAGGGTTACTGCCGTAACCGACCAGGTCGCGTGGGTAGTCAGCGCTCACTGCAGGCTTCCTTCTTGTTCGATGATGACGGTTGGTGTGACGCAGCTGAAGATTGGTTGGCAGGCTGGCGTCACAGCGATGGGCTGATTGTATACAACTTTATATTCACTTTGTAAGCCTGAATTTTCGCATTTTTAACCGACTGTCATCTTTTACTGCTATTGGCGTGAGCCTGCAAGAAATCTGCCTGACTGGTCAGTAATTTGATGAAGGGTTCACAGAGTGTGCGGTTCGGCGGGAAATCGACGGTAAATGTGCAGGTGCGGGGTATAACGCGAAAAATGTCGTTTTTATTGTGTACAATTTTTTTGAAAAGTGTCTTAATCAATCGCTCGCCGCAACTTTTCGTGCTCCGAATCGGTGCGGTCTCCTTTTCAACTGACTTCGGGAGGCGCGAAGTCTGACTGCTCCACGCAGGCAGGCGCGCAGAATCAATGGGACGTTTGACTACACACGTTTTGGACGCAGCACACGGTTGCCCGGGCAGCTCGATCAAGGTCGAGTTGTACCGCGTTGAAGGGTCGCACCTGGAATTGGTCGCCAGCGCGATAACCAACAGCGATGGCCGTGTCGATGCACCGCTGCTGCAAGGCGATGACTACCGCACCGGGGTCTATCAGGTTCAGTTTCATGCCGGCGATTACTACCGCGCCCGCGGCGTCAAGCTGCCGGAGCCGGCTTTCCTGGATGTGGTGGTGCTGCGTTTCGGCATCTCTGCCGAGCAGGATCACTACCACGTACCGTTGTTGATTTCGCCTTACAGCTACTCCACCTATCGCGGCAGCTGATCCCCCAAGCAGCAGCTGCACCCTGGAAGCGACTGCGCATATAGCTTCTTTGGTCTTTCGCCCGCTCACACTGCGGGCTTTTTTTCGTCTGTAGGAGCGAGCTTGCTCGCGATGGAGGCCCAGACAACGAGGGCATTCAGATGGCCCGCGTCATCGTTAACGTCCATCGCGAGCAAGCTCGCTCCTACAGCTGTTAGCGGCTCAGCAGAGACGCAGCCCCCGCACCACTGAACAACCCCGCACTGATCCGGTTGAACCAGCTCTGCCCCTTGCCGCTGCGCAGATACCGGGCCGCGCCATGGGCGCCGAGGCCGTAGGCGAGCTTGCACAGCAGGTCGAGCAGGGTCCAGGTCACGATCATCACCAGCAGCTGCGGCAGGAACGGCTGTTCGGCACTCAGGAACTGTGGCAGGAAAGCGGCGAAGAACAGGATGTCCTTCGGGTTGCTGGCGCCCAGCATGAACGCACGCCCGAACAGCGCACGAAAGCGTGGCACCGGTGCGGCTTGTGGCACTTCAGCGCCATGGGAAGGCAGGCGCGATTGCTGCCAGCTCTGCCAGGCGAGGTAGAACAGGTAAACGGCACCCAGAATCTTCAGGGCGCTGAACAGCTGTTCCGACGCCAGCAACAACGCACCCAGGCCCAGCGCCGAAGCACTCAGCAGGCAGATCGATGCAGACACGCCGCCGAGAAAGGCCGGGTAAGAGCGGCGCAGGCCGTAATTCAGACTGTTGCTGATCATCAGCAACGACAGCGGCCCCGGGATCAGGATCACTATCAGCGCAGCGCCGCTGAACAGCAGCCAGGTTTCCAGACTCATCACTTTCCTCCATTTGCACAAAAGCCCCACCCGACGGGGTGAGGCTGTTTTCAAGCGTGTACCGCGTGTGGCTTACAAGAAGATGAACTTGGCGATGAAGATCGCGCAGAGCACCCACAGGCTCACCGAAATTTCCTTGTGCTTGCCGGTACCGGCCTTCATCGCCACGTAGGTGATGAAGCCCAGCGCGATGCCGTCGGCGACCGAGAAGGTCAGTGGCATCATGATTGCGGTAACGATCGCCGGAATGCTGTCGGTCGCTTCATCCCATTCGATGTGGGCCATGCCGCCCATCATCAGCATCGCTACGTAGATCAGTGCACCCGCGGTTGCATAGGCAGGGATCATCCCGGCCAGCGGCGCGAAGAACATGGCTGCAATAAATAGCACACCTACGGTCACTGCGGTAAGACCAGTCCGACCACCCGCTGCAACACCGGCTGCACTTTCCACGTAGCTGGTGACCGGCGGAACGCCGACTACTGCACCGAATACGCTGGAAGCACTGTCGGCTTTCATGGCGCGGGAGAGGTTTTCGATCTTGCCGTCAGCGCCTACCAGGTTGGCGCGTTGGGCAACACCCATCAGGGTGCCGGCGGTGTCGAACATGTGCACGAAGAGGAAGGCCAGGACCACGCTGACCATGCTGATGTTGAACACGCCGGCGATGTTCATGGCCATCCAGGTCGGAGTCAGGCTCGGCGGGGCGGACATGATGCCCTCGTAGTGCACCAGCCCAAGGCCCCAACCGGCGAGGGTCACGGTGATGATGCTGATGAGGATCGCACCGAACACCTTGTGATAGCTGAGGATGGCGATCATCAGGAAGCACACGGCGGCGAGCAGTGGGCCGGGTTCGCGCAGGGAGCCGAGCTTGATCAGCGTGGCCGGGCTATCGACGACGATACCCGCGGTTTTCAGGCCGATCAGCCCCAGGAACAGACCCACGCCGGCGCCCATGGCGAAGCGCAGGCTGACCGGGATGCTGTTGAGCAGCCATTCGCGGATACGCGAGAAGGTCAGGATCATGAACAACACACCGGACACGAACACCGCGCCGAGGGCGGTTTCCCAGTTGTAGCCCATGGTGCCGACTACGGTGTAAGTGAAGAAGGCGTTGAGCCCCATGCCTGGCGCCAGGCCGACCGGCCAGTTGGCGTACAGGCCCATCAACAGGCAACCGAGTGCGGCAGCGATACAGGTGGCGACGAATGCCGCACCATGATTGATCCCGGCGTCGGCCATGATGTTGGGGTTGACGAAAATGATGTAAGCCATGGTGATGAAGGTTGTTAGACCGGCAATCAGCTCGGTCTTCACCGTGGTGCCGTGCAAGCTGAGTTTGAACAGACGCTCCAGCAAGCCATTGCGTAATGGCGGCGAGAGATCCAGCGTCGATGCTTCGGATTTGCGGCTTTCCACAGCGAATACTCCTCAAGAGTTTTATTTTTATTTCCAGGGCCGGACCCATGAGGGTGGCAGCGGCCCTTTGAGGCATTTGCGAATTTGTTGACCGCTTGGTCAGGAACTCGCACGAAGTGGATTATGCTTTTGTATACAAAGAATGCAAATAATGTTTTTGATTTTGTCGACGAAAAGTTTGGCTTTAGGGATATATCGCCTGTACCGGCCCCTTCGCGAGCAAGCCCGCTCCCACAGGAAAACCGGTCAGGCACAAGATTTGTGAACACCACCCATCACTGTGGGAGCGGGCTTGCTCGCGAAGAGGCCGGAACAGCCAGCATAAAAATCAGCAGGCAGACTGATTCAGTCGGTATGCGCCTGGATTTTCCCCAACGCCAGATTCACCGCCAGCCACCCATTCACCGCCGTCTCCCCAGCCTCGGCAAACACCCGCTCCAGCAATTTCACCTGCTCACGCCTCAACGCCTGCTCAAACCGCACACCTTCAGCAGTCAACTCCAGCAACCGCTTACGCTTGTCCGACTCGGACGCGACGCTGTCGACCAGATGCATCTCCAGCAATTGCCGCAACGGCATGTTCAGCGCCTGCTTGCTCACGCCAAGCAAGGCCAGCAATTCCTTGACGCTCAGGTTCGGATAGCGGGCGATGAAAAACACGATGCGTTGATGCACCCGGCTCAGGCCGCGGCGTTCGAGCATTTCATCGGCCTTGGCGGTGAAAGCCTGGTAGCCGAAGAAAAACGCTTCCATGGCTTGCTGTTGGGAAAGCGGGTTTTTAAGGTCAAGCATGTTGACGTATCCATTCGAAGAAGCGTAATTTCGGTCAACAAGTTTGACTCATTTTCCTCATGCCTCGCTACCGGTGATCCCCATGGCTTTTTCCGAACGTGTCTCACGCCTTAAAAGTTCTTTGATCCGTGAAATCCTTGCCGCGGCCCAGCGCCCGCAAGTGATGTCGTTCGCCGGAGGTCTGCCGGCTGAAGCCATGTTGCCGAAGGTCGATTGGGCCGACATGCCGCTTTCCATGGGCCAATACGGCATGAGCGAGGGCGAACCGGCGTTGCGTGAGGCGTTGGCCGCCGAGGCGCGAGCGTTGGGAGTGGCATGTGCGGCAAGTCAGGTACTGGTGGTCAGTGGTTCACAGCAAACCCTGGATCTGGCCGCCAAGCTCTACATCGACAAGGGCACCGAAATCCTGCTCGAAGCGCCGACTTATCTGGCGGCATTGCAGATTTTCCAGCTGTTCGGCGCCGATTGCCTGACCGTGCCGCTGGAGGCTGACGGGCCGAACCTGGCAGAGCTGCGCGCTCGCCTGGAACACCACCACCCGGCCTTCATCTACCTGATCCCGACCTTCCAGAATCCTTCGGCGGTGCGTTACAGCGAAGCCAAACGCGACGCGGTGGCAGCGCTGCTCGATGAGTTCGGCGTCACCCTGATCGAAGACGAGCCTTATCGCGAACTGACTTTCGATGGTGGTAGCGCCACGCCGATTGCCGGTCGCTTGAACAAGGCCAGCTGGATCTATACCGGTACGGTGTCGAAAACCCTGTTGCCAGGTTTGCGCGTTGGCTATCTGATCGCCAGCCCGGATCTGTTTCCCCATCTGTTGAAACTCAAGCAGTCGGCGGACCTGCACACCAACCGGGTTGGCCAGTGGCAGGCACTGCAATGGATCGGAACCGAGAAGTATCAGCAGCATCGCAGTGAACTACGGGATTTTTACCGGGAACGCCGGGATGCGTTCCAGCTGGTGCTGCAAACCCACTTCTGTGATCTGGCGGACTGGAACGAGCCACAGGGCGGGCTGTTTTTCTGGTTGAAACTCAAGCAGCCGCTAGACACTCGAACCTTGCTCAATGCGGCGTTGGCCAAGGATGTGGCGTTCATGCCGGGCGAGCCGTTCTTCCCCGATCCGGACAAGCATCACGGGTATTTGCGGTTGAACTTCAGCCACATTGACCCGGCGCGGCTGGAGGAGGGGCTCAAGCGGCTGGCGGCGGTGGTGCGTCAGGCACAGGCGGCGCAAGCGGCCTGAAAACAAATAAACCGGCGCAAGGGCCGGTTTATTTTTGTCTGAAGTGTTGCGGTGTCTGTGCCGGCCTCTTCGCGAGCAAGCCCGCTCCCACAGAGGGACTGTGGCGTGCACAAAACCTGTGGGAGCGGGCTTGCCCGCGAAGAGGCCATCAGCCTCACCGAAAAAACATCAGGCTGCCGCGAAACGCTTGTCCAGATAATCAATGATCACCTTGGACTCATACATCCAGGTGGTCTGGCCATTCTCTTCGATACGCAGGCACGGCACCTTGATCTTGCCGCCTTGCTCGAGCAAGGTCTGGCGATCCTGTTCGTTGTTCTTCGCATCGCGAAGGGCCACCGGCACGTTCAGGCGGCGCAGGGTGCGGCGAGTCTTCACGCAGAACGGGCAGGCGTGGAATTGATACAGCGTCAGGCCTTTGGCGGCCGCTTCGACCTGGGCCTGAGCCGCGGCGGGGCGCTTTTTCTTGCCTGGGCGCGTGATGAAGTCGATGAAGATGATCAGTTGGCCAAGGCCGACACGAAGCGCTTTTACGAACACGTTGAAAGCCTCACGGTGCAAATGAAGAAGGGCGCGCAGCTTACCTGATTTTTCACGGACGAAAAAAAACCGGCGATGAGTGCCGGTTTTCTTCGTGCCGCGAATTACTTGATGAGGCTGAGGAATTCGCTGCGGGTCGCGGCGTTCTCACGGAACTCACCGAGCATCACCGAGGTGATCATCGTCGAATTCTGCTTCTCCACACCGCGCATCATCATGCACATGTGCTTGGCCTCGATCACCACCGCAACGCCCAGGGCGCCGGTGACCTGCTGGACCGCGTCGGCGATCTGGCGGCTGAGGTTTTCCTGGATCTGCAGGCGACGGGCGTACATATCAACGATCCGCGCCACCTTCGACAGGCCCAGGACCTTGCCGCTCGGGATGTAGGCAACGTGCGCCTTGCCGATGAACGGCAGCAGGTGGTGTTCGCACAACGAGTACAACTCGATGTCCTTGACCAGCACCATTTCGCTGTTGTCGGAGCTGAACAGGGCACCGTTGGTGACCTCTTCCAGTGTCTGTTCATAGCCGCGGCAGAGGTACTGCATGGCTTTGGCGGCACGTTTTGGCGTGTCGAGCAGGCCTTCGCGGGAAACGTCCTCGCCGAGCTGGCCGAGGATCGCCGTGTAATTCTGTTCCAGGGACATGAAACTACCTGTGGGATTTTACGCAAAGGGCAAGGGTACGGTGACGGACACGACGCTGCAAGCGTGGCGCATCAGCTTTACTCGTCGCGACCTTCCATCATGGTGCGTTTGAGCATCACATAGACCGCCCCGGCACCGCCGTGTTTGGCCTGGCACGAGGTGAAGCCGAGCACCTGTGGATGCTGGCGCAGCCAGGTGTTGACGTGGCTTTTGATCATCGGCCGCTTGCCGTCCAGGCGTACCGCCTTGCCATGGGTGACGCGCACGCAGCGGATTTCGAATCTGGTTGCTTCGGCGAGGAACGCCCAGAGGGTTTCCCGGGCCTTTTCCACGCTCATGCCGTGCAGGTCGAGGCTGCCTTCGAATGGAATCTGACCGATCTTGAGCTTGCGCATCTGGCTTTCTTGCACGCCATCGCGGGCCCACATCAGCTCGTCTTCAGGGCCGACGTCGATGACGAACTGATCGGACAGACCGTCAACGGTGGTGGCATCGGTGCGCACGGTGGCCGCTTGACGCAGCTTGGCAATCTGCGCACGGTCACTCTTGGGTTTGCCGGTTTCGGCGCGATCGTGCTTGATCGGCTTGACGCCTTGGATCGCGCTTTTGAACAGGGAAAAATCGTCGTCTTGCATGTCAGCCTCCGCGAAGGGCGGCCAGTTTACCCAACTCGAAGCGAATCGGGCGCGACAAAAACGCGCGCGGCGCTTGGCTCAGTCGTGTTTTTTCATCAGGTGCGGGGACATGGCCAGTTCCCGCGACTGCCGCGAGCGACGGCGGCAACGGCGCCACAGCCAGACACCGAGGTACAGCACGAACAAGCCAATGGCCAGGATCACGGCAGCACCGGTGCGGCTGGTGTTCAGTTCACCCAGGGCAGGTACGTGGCCGAACAGGCTGGCGGCACCGGCCATGGCGAGCAACACGCCGCACATCGCCAGCAATGCCGCGAACGTCGCGCCGATTCGAAAACGCCAGTTGCGTTGGCCTTTGGGCCGCAAGCGGCGAGCGTCAAAACCATCGGATAACTTCATTCCGACCTTCCTCAATGGGTATCGGCCCTTCGACCGGGAGTTGACCGGGATGTTCCTGAGGCTAAGACAATTACGGCAAATGAGAGGTTTTTGCGGATGAGCGGCGCTCCAGGCCGCTCATTGAGCGTCGATCAGATCAGTTCACAGGTCAGCGCGAGGGTGGCGAAGTTGTCGCCCATGATCGCCATTTCGGTCTGATGAACATGCGCTGCGCTCAGGACACCGCCCTTGTAGGGCAAGTCGCGTGTGGCGCAGGCGTCTTCGATGAGCGTGCAGCGGAAGCCCAGGTTCTTCGCGGCGCGCACCGTGGTGCTGACGCTCGAGTGACTCATGAAGCCGCATACGATCAGGTCGAGGGCGCCGAGGTCCTCCAGGCGTTTGGCCAGTTCGGTACCGTGGAACGCGCTCGGCAGCAATTTGCCGATGATGGTTTCGTCGCTCTGTGGCTCAAGGCCCGGAATGAATTCACCACCGACGCCTTGCGGGTTGAACATGCCACCGAGCGTGCCGAGGTGGCGCACATGCACGATCGGCCGGCCGGCGGCACGGGCCGCGGCGAGTAACTGCTTGATGTTCGCGACGGCCTCATCCATGCCGCTGAGGGCCAGCGGCCCGCTCAAATACTCTTTCTGGGCATCGATGATGATAAGGGTCGCATGACTCAGTTTGGCTGCCGGATAACCGCGACCGCTGAGTTGAAACATCGTTTTTGGAACGGACATTCTGGGGCTCCTTGGAGTGGGGCTTTTGCGCCATTGTCCTCTGGCTGAGCGGTTCTGTGAATCGCTACGATCGTAGGTGCCGTGGTTGCTGGCCTCTAGCCTTGTCAATAGTCACGTTTTGTTCAATAGCCTGGCGAAAAAACGGATAACTCCTACATTTGAGTCGGTCGTTTTCCTGCGTCGTCGTGGCGCCGTTTGACTGGTAGAATCGCCCGTCGATTTTTCTGGAGTTTGCCGTCGTGATCACTTCCCGCCTTCGCACCCTGCGTGACCATATCCGTTGGGCCGTCAGCCGCTTCCATGGGGAGGATCTGTTTTTCGGCCATGGCACCGACAATGCCTGGGACGAAGCCCGTCAACTGGTGCTGGGCGCGCTGCACCTGCCGTGGGAAATCGCCGACAGCTACCTCGACTGCAATCTTGAAGAAGACGAAGTGGTTCACCTGCAGCTGCTGCTCAAGCGCCGCATCGAAGAGCGCGTGCCAACGGCCTACCTGCTGGGCGAGGCCTGGTTCTGCGGCATGTCGTTCATCGTCGATCAGCGTGTGTTGATCCCGCGTTCGCCGATTGGCGAGTTGATCGAAAACCGTTTTACCCCGTGGCTGGCCAACGAGCCGGCGCGGATTCTCGACCTGTGCACCGGCTCCGGTTGCATCGGCATCGCTTGCGCCTACGAGTTCCAGCATGCCGAAGTGGTGTTGGCGGACCTGTCGTTCGAAGCGCTGGAAGTGGCCAACCAGAACATCGAGCGTCACGGTGTCGATGAGCGCGTGTACACGGTGCAGGGTGACGGTTTCGAGGGCTTGCCGGGACAACGTTTCGACCTGATCGTGTCGAACCCGCCCTACGTCGATTCGGAAGATTTCGCCGACATGCCGGACGAATACCAGCACGAACCGGAATTGGGCCTGGCGTGCGGCGATGACGGTTTGAACCTGGTGCGTCGCATGCTTGCCGAAGCGGCGGATCATCTGACCGAGAAAGGCTTGCTGATTGTCGAAGTGGGCAACAGCCAGGTGCACGTCGAGGCGTTGTACCCGGAAGTCGACTTCGCCTGGCTGGAGTTCGAGCGCGGTGGTCACGGTGTGTTCATGCTGAGCGCGCAGCAGTGCCGGGAGCATCAGGCGTTGTTCGCTTCCCGCGTTTGACCCTTGTAGGAGCGAGCTTGCTCGCGATGGAGGTTAACGATGACGCGCTTATTCTGGATAAACGCGTCGCCCTCAAGTCCATCGCGAGCAAGCTCGCTCCTACAAAGTACGAGTGCGCCGCGCGCTCAAAATTTTAACGGTGCGTGGCAATCCAGATCAGCAACCCCGCCTGAAACACCGCAAACGCCACCAGGCACGTAATGGTGAAACGCAGCCCGGCGTCTTCGCGTTTGTATTTGCTGACCTTCTCTTCGTGTTTCTTGAGTTTGACTTCCTGCTCGGCCAGGTTCTGCTCGGCTTGCTGGAGCATCTGTGCCGCCTCGAGAATCTCCACGACCTGCAGTTTTTCGCTGTTCCAGTCCCCCGCGAGGTCGCCGACCTTGACTGCTTTGACGCTGCCTTTCAAATGCTGGGCATCGGCATACACCACGTCGAAACCGTGCACGCGCAAAAAATGATCGCGGCGCAGGCGGGTGTCTTCGTTGAGCGCTTCCTTGTTGTTCAGGTCAAAGCCGTCGACGGTGTAGGTGGGCCAGCGCTTCTTCGCCCAGTTGATGCCCTGGGCGATCATGAATCGGCCGATGCCGCGGTTCAGCGGTTCGACCTGCAAACCGCTTTCCGGTCCGAAATGCACGCGCTTTTCGGCGTGATCGACCCACACATCCAGATGATTCTGCTCCTTGCGCACGCGTTGGGCGGGCAGGGTGATGCTCATGCGCATCAGGCTGCGCGCCTTGTCGTTGCGCTCGGCATAGCCGAACTCGACAAAGCGCAATGGGCGCCCGCCTGTATTGCGATCAGTCTTCAGCGGTGCCAGACGGAGCATCTTGTGGTGCTCGACGTGGACGTCCGCCCAGGGCAGCTCGACCGCTGGCGGTGCTTCTGTTTCAGCGGGGTTGTCGGGTGAAGTCTGGGTGTCAGTCATAACGGCGAGATCCTGTCCAAGCTCAGCTTGTTGCCAACCAATGTGTTGGCGACAAAGGCTTATCGGCCGTTTTTCCCAAGACTGGAGGGTAGGAGGTGTTATCAACTATTTTTCACGCCGTGAAAACGGGTTGATAACACCCCCAGTAGCGCTTAACTGGTGCGAAGTCCGTCGATAAACCCAAGGATTCGCGTGCCCAGTTCCGCCGCCAGAGGCAATTGCGGGTCCTTATAGGAAGCCAGCTGGCGTTTGACGTCGTTGGGCACGATGCGCATGACGTGGTTCATGCCCTCGATCAGGGCCAGTTCGGCGTCCGGTTTGGCGGCCTTGAGCAGCCTGGCGTCATTGACGCCGACCTGGATGTCGTTGCTGCCCTGGATGATCAGCGCTGGCATCTTCAACCTGGCAAACGCTGCAGCCGGTTCCTGGCGGAACAGGGAAATCAGGTACGGCTGCACGCTCGGACGGAAAATGGCCTGCAAGGGGGGCGGCACATTGTCATCGGGCTTCCCGGCCTTGAGGCTGTCGAGCAACTCATTACTGCGCAGTAATAACGGCGGTGGCAGGCGATTGCCCAGTTGCTGGCGGATCACCTGATCGACCGGTCGCGCGCTACCCGAGACGGAAATCACCGCATCGGCGTCGATGGTTGGCGCGGCCAGGCTGGCGATCAAGGCGCCTTCGCTGTGTCCGAGCACGATCAGTTTGCCGAAACGCGGATCAGTCTTGAGCTTCTGGCCCCAGGCCTCGGCGTCGGAAACGTACGCGTCGACCGTCAGATTGCGTTCGTCCGGCGTCGCGGCCAGGCTTGCTGCAACACCGCGTTTGTCGTAACGCACACTGGCGATGTTGTGTTTGGCCAGCACCCAGGCCAGGCGCTTGAGGCTGTCGTTACGTCCGCCGTCAGGGTTGTTGCCGTCGCGATCCGTAGGGCCGGAGCCGGAAATGATCAGGACAACGGGTACCGGGTTGTCGGACTTGGGCAGCAGCAAAGAGCCGAAAAGCTCGCCGGTGCCGGTGTCCAACGTGATCGGCCGTTGCAGGACAGTCGCCTGGGCGAAGCCGGAAATCAGGGTAAGGCTCAAGGCTAGAACTCGCAGCATCATCACGCCATCATCAAGAAGATGCCGGTTGGACTCACAGGCACCCATAAGGTTCGAGGATGAACTACTTGGGTAGCCTGCGTATACTGGCGCGCATTACGTATTCAGGTTCATTTCACGGAGCGTCCTGCATGTCCGGCAATACCTACGGCAAGCTGTTCACTGTCACCACCGCGGGCGAAAGCCATGGCCCGGCGTTGGTCGCCATTGTCGATGGCTGCCCGCCGGGCCTGGAGATATCCCTGGAGGATCTGCAGCGTGACCTGGACCGCCGCAAGCCCGGCACCAGTCGCCATACCACCCAGCGCCAGGAAGCCGACGAAGTCGAAATTCTCTCTGGCGTGTTCGAAGGTCGCACCACGGGTTGCGCCATCGGTTTGTTGATTCGCAACACCGACCAGAAGTCCAAGGACTACTCGGCGATCAAGGATCTGTTCCGCCCGGCCCACGCCGACTACACCTACCACCACAAATACGGCGAGCGCGACTACCGCGGTGGCGGTCGCAGCTCGGCCCGTGAAACCGCGATGCGCGTCGCGGCCGGTGCGATTGCGAAAAAATACCTGGCCAGCCAGGGCATCGTGATTCGCGGCTACATGAGCCAGCTCGGGCCGATTGAAATCCCGTTCAAGACCTGGGAATCGGTCGAGCAGAACGCCTTCTTCAGCCCGGACCCGGATAAAGTGCCGGAACTGGAAGCCTACATGGACCAGTTGCGCCGCGACCAGGATTCGGTCGGCGCGAAAATCACCGTGGTGGCCGAAGGTGTGATGCCAGGCCTGGGCGAACCGATCTTCGACCGTCTCGATGCCGAACTGGCCCATGCGCTGATGAGCATCAATGCGGTCAAAGGTGTGGAAATCGGCGCCGGTTTCGCCAGCGTCGCCCAGCGCGGCACCGAGCATCGCGATGAAATGACCCCGCAAGGTTTTCTCAGCAACAACGCCGGCGGCATTCTCGGCGGTATTTCCTCCGGTCAGCCTATCGTTGCGCATCTGGCGCTGAAGCCGACGTCGAGCATCACCACGCCGGGCCGTTCCATCGACATCCATGGCAACCCGGTGGAAGTGATCACCAAGGGCCGTCACGACCCGTGCGTCGGTATCCGTGCCACGCCGATCGCCGAGGCGATGATGGCCATCGTGCTGATGGATCATCTGCTGCGTCACCGTGGGCAGAACGCCGATGTGCGTGTGAGCACGCCGGTGCTGGGTCAGCTGTAAATGGCTGACCTCCTGGTCGCGGCCGTCTGATGGCGACTGCGGCGCTCCCGTACTGGCGGCTCTCCAGTTTCTATCTGTTCTATTTCGCCTTGCTCGGTTCGACAGCGCCGTTTCTGGCGCTGTATTTCGATCATCTGGGATTCAGCGCCGCACGCATCGGCGAACTGGTGGCGATCCCGATGCTGATGCGCTGCGTGGCGCCGAACATCTGGGGCTGGCTGGGCGACTTCACGGGGCAGCGGCTGGCCATCGTGCGTTTTGGCGCGGTGTGCACGCTGCTGACCTTCTCGCTGATTTTCGTCAGCAAGACCTACGCCTGGCTGGCGATGGTCATGGCCTTGCATGCGTTCTTCTGGCACGCGGTGTTGCCGCAGTTCGAAGTCATCACCCTGGCGCACTTGCAGGGGCAGACCGCGCGCTACAGCCAGATTCGTCTGTGGGGATCGATCGGTTTCATCATCACCGTGGTCGCGCTGGGCCGGCTGTTCGAATGGCTGAGCCTCGACATCTACCCCGCGGCGCTGGTGCTGATCCTGGCCGGCATCGTCCTCAGCAGCCTGTGGGTGCCCAATGCCCAGCCGACGCCGGGCAACCGGGTAGCGGGGGAAGGATTCCTCAAGCAGCTGCGCAGCCCCGGTGTATTGGCGTTTTACGCCTGCGTGGCGCTGATGCAGATGAGCCATGGGCCGTATTACACGTTTCTGACCCTGCACCTCGAACGGCTGGGTTACAGCCGCGGCGTGATCGGCATGCTCTGGGCGGTCGGCGTGGTCGCCGAAGTACTGATGTTTCTGGCCATGAGCCGGATACTCGCGCGCGTCTCGCTGCGCCGGGTGCTGATGGCCAGCTTTCTGCTGGCGGCGTTGCGCTGGCTGTTGCTGGGCTCGCTGGCGGAGTTTCTCTGGGTGCTGTTGTTTGCCCAGGTGTTGCACGCGGCGACATTCGGCAGCTTTCACGCCGCTGCCATTCAATTCGTGCAACGTAGCTTCGGTGCGCGCCAGCAAGGTCAGGGTCAGGCCCTGTACGCCGCCCTGGCCGGCACTGGTGGCGCAATGGGCGCCTTGTATTCCGGCTACAGCTGGAACGCCCTTGGCGCCTCATTGACCTTTAGTATTGCCAGCCTCGCAGCGCTCGCGGCTGCCGTTATCATTGCCACATGTATGCAAGAGGACAGGCCATGAGCCTTACCCGTGAACACCTCGCCCAGGAAATCATCGACGCCGGGCGTTTTCTCTATGGCCGCGGTTGGTCGCCGGCCACCAGCAGCAATTACTCGACCCGTCTGTCGCCGACCGAAGCCTTGCTGACCGTCTCCGGCAAGCACAAGGGCCAGTTGGGCATGGACGACGTGCTGGCCACCGACCTGTCAGGCAATAGCCTGGAGCCGGGCAAGAAGCCGTCCGCCGAAACCCTGCTGCACACTCAGCTTTACAGCTGGCGGCCCGAGATCGGCGCGGTGCTGCACACCCATTCGGTGAATGCCACCGTACTGTCACGCCTGACGCCGCAAGACTTCATCGAATTCGAAGACTACGAACTGCAAAAAGCCTTCAGCGGTGTGACGACCCACGAGTCCCGGGTGCGTGTGCCGATTTTCGACAACGATCAGGACATTGCGCGCCTGGCCGCCAAGGTGCAGCCTTGGCTGGACGCCCATCCCGATTGCGTCGGCTACCTGATTCGCGGCCATGGCCTGTACACCTGGGGTGCGCGCATGAGCGATGCCCTGCGGCAGATCGAGGCCTTTGAATTTTTGTTCGAGTGCGAGTTGAAGATGCGCTCGCTCTTGAACGTTAAAGCATGAACCGTTAAGGAGTTGCCCTGATGAGCAGCCTGTCCGTTTATCACGTCTCCAGCCCTGAAATCCCCAACAAGGTGCTGACCCATTTCGAAGACATCGCCTCGACCCTGGCTGAACAAGGCGTGCGCTTCGACCGTTGGCAAGCCGCCACCCGGCTTCAGCCGGGCGCCACTCAGGAAGAAGTGATTGGCGCCTATCAAGCGCAAATCGACCAGCTGATGACCGAGCGCGGTTACATCACAGTCGATGTGATCAGCCTCAACAGCGATCACCCGCAAAAAGCCGAACTGCGCGCCAAGTTCCTCAACGAACACCGCCATGGCGAAGACGAAGTGCGATTTTTCGTCGCCGGCCGTGGCCTGTTTACCCTGCACATCGACGATTACGTCTACGCCGTGCTGTGCGAGAAAAACGATCTGATCTCGGTGCCGGCCGGTACCAAACACTGGTTCGACATGGGCGAGCACCCGCATTTCATTGCAATCCGCCTGTTCAACAACCCGGAAGGCTGGGTGGCCAATTTCACCGGTGAAGACATCGCCAGCCAATTCCCGCGTCTGGAGGACTGAGTCGATGCCGATCAAAGCGATTCTCACCGACATCGAAGGCACCACCAGCGCGGTGAGTTTTGTCTTCGACGTGCTGTTTCCCTATGCCGCCAAACACCTGCCGGCGTTTGTTCGTCAGCAGGCCGGGCGCGCTGACGTCGCCGAACAACTGGCCGCCGTACGCCGCGACAGCAATGAGCCGGACGCCGACGTCGAACGGGTCGTCGAGATCCTGTTGGGCTGGATTGCCGAAGACCGCAAGGCCACGCCGTTGAAAGCGTTGCAGGGCATGGTCTGGGAGCAGGGCTATCAGGCCGGAGAGTTGCAGGGCCACGTGTACCCGGACGCCGTCGAAGCGCTCAAGCGCTGGCATCAGGATGGCTTTCAACTGTTTGTTTATTCGTCCGGCTCTATCCAGGCCCAGCGGCTGATCTTCGGCTGTTCGGTGGCGGGGGACCTGACGCCGCTGTTCAGCGGCTACTTCGATACGACTTCGGGGCCAAAGCGCGAGGCGCAGTCCTACGCCAACATCACCCAGGTGATCAACCTCGAGGCGGGGCAGATTCTGTTTCTGTCGGATATCGTCGAAGAGCTCGACGCGGCGCGCGCGGCAGGAATGGCCACTTGCGGCCTGGCTCGCGAAGGTGGGGAGCTGGCGGGGCATGTCACCGTGGACAGTTTTGCGCGGATCGATCCCGCTAATTTCTAAACGCCACAAACCCCTGTGGGAGCGGGCTTGCTCGCGAAAGCGGTGTACCAGTCAACGTTGATGTTGACTGACACTCCCTCTTCGCGAGCAAGCCCGCTCCCACATTGTTTTTACAGCGAGTGATAAGTCGGCAAGGCAAACCGTTGCTGGCTTTGCAGCAAGGAAATCTGCGGCAGTTCACTGGCTTGTTCGGCGAGGTCGCGGCGAATCGCACTGATGACCCACGTCAGTTGGTCGCCGTTGTGCAATTGCTGGTAGGAAATCGAGCGTTTGAACTCTTTGCCTTCGCCGCCGCTCAGGGTCAGCAGGATCCCGCCGTCAGGACGGGCCTGGGTGGTGACCTTGTAGTTGGAGAACAGGGACGTAAATTTTTCCTGGATCAGGCTCATGTCGTTCAGCTCCGTGATGACTTGAATGGCGTGGAGAGACCGTTGCAGCCTTTGTGCCAGTGTTTTTATTTGAGAAATATCAATAAAAATCAATGGCTTACTGTTTCTTGTGATTTTTGCATTCGTGCAATCTGCATGAATGGCCATCGTGCATCCTGCATTTTGCGAGGTCGCTCGGCGATTCGATGGAACCATTGTTCATGGCAGGGTTCACGCGGGGCATCGTATCGACCGTGGATCAAGATCGCGGATCAAGATCGCGGATACAAAACATTTCAAAAACCGCGTGTACAGCTCAAGAACCGTTGACGTATTTTCGGCCTCAGACATCGCCGCCCGACAATAAAAAAACAGCGAACGGGAGCATCATGAGCCGCACGTCGAACGACACGATTACCTGGGGCATGATGCTCCGCAAGCTGCCTTCCATCGCTAAAGCCATCCCCCGGGTGGTCAAGGGCATGAAGGCCGCCAACGTCAAGGACCCGACCCAGGCGTGTGGTTTGGGCTGGAGTTTCGAACAAGCCACATTGCGCAACCCGGATGGCCCGGCGCTGTTGCAGGACGACGTCACGCTCAGTTACTGCGAGGTCAACCAGTGGGCCAACCGCATCGCCCATCACCTGATCGGCCAAGGTATCGGCAAGGGCGACGTGGTGGCGGTCTTCATCGAGAACCGCCCGGAACTGCTGGTGACGATTCTGGCGGTGGCCAAGGTCGGCGCGATCAGTGCCTTGCTCAATACCTCGCAGACCCGCGATACCCTGGTGCACAGTGTGAATCTGGTGGCGCCGGTGGCGATCGTTGTCGGTGAGGAGCTGGTTCCGGCGTATCTGGCGATACGAGATCGGGTGGCGATCCAGTCTGCCCGAACCTGGTTCGTCGCCGATCAGGACACCTCTCGCCAACCGGGTATCGCGCCTGAAGGGTTCATCAACCTGATGACTGTCAGCCTCGACGACGCCTGCGATAATCCGGCCAGCAGCCGGCAGATTTTCTTCGACGATCCCTGCTTTTATATCTACACCTCGGGCACCACGGGGCTGCCCAAGGCCGGCGTGTTCAAGCATGGCCGCTGGATGCGCAGCTGCGCGAGCTTCGGCATGATCGCGCTGGACATGCGCCCGGAGGATGTCGTCTATTGCACCTTGCCGCTGTACCACGCCACGGGCCTTTGCGTGTGCTGGGGCTCGGCCGTCAGTGGTGCCAGCGGGTTCGCCATCCGCCGCAAATTCAGCGCCAGTCAATTCTGGAGCGACGTACGCAAATACCAGGCAACCACCATCGGTTATGTCGGCGAACTGTGCCGCTACCTGGTCGATCAACCACCGAGCGCCAACGACAGCCGGCACGATGTGAAGAAGATGATCGGCAACGGCCTGCGTCCCGGCGCCTGGAACGAGTTCAAGACCCGCTTTGCGGTGAATCACATCTGCGAACTCTATGCCGCCAGCGACGGCAATATCGGGTTCACCAACATTCTCAATTTCGACAACACCATAGGTTTTTCCCTGATGTCCTGGGAACTGGTCGCGTACGACCACGACAGCGGGGCGCCGATTCGTCAGGCCAATGGGCTGATGCGCAAGGTCGCCAAGGGCGAGCAAGGGTTGTTGCTGGCAAAAATCGACGACAAGGCTCCGCTGGACGGTTACACCGACCCGCAGAAAACCGCCAGGGTCGTGCTTGAGGATGTGTTCGATAAGGGTGACCGCTACTTCAACACCGGCGACCTGTTGCGCAACATCGGCTTTGGTCATGCGCAGTTTGTCGACCGCCTGGGCGACACCTACCGCTGGAAGGGGGAAAACGTGTCGACCACGGAGGTCGAGAACATCCTCCTGCGGCACCCGCATATTTCCGAAGCCGTGGCCTACGGCGTGGAAATCCGCAACACCAATGGCCGGGCCGGGATGGCCGCGATCACGCCCGCCGAATCCCTGGCCACCCTGGACTTCAGCGAATTGCTGGCCTTTGCCCGTGAGCAAATGCCGGCTTATGCGGTGCCATTGTTCCTGCGGGTGAAAGTGAAAATGGAAACCACCGGGACGTTCAAGTATCAGAAGACCCGGCTCAAGGACGAAGCCTTCGACCCGGGTAGAACCGGTGATGATCCGATCTATGCCTGGCTGCCGGGAACCCAGACTTACGTGCAGGTCACGGAGCAATTGTTGTCCGACATTCACGGCGGCAAGTACCGCTATTGAATCTGGCTATGGCCGCCCATGAGAAAAAACAAGTGACAGTGCCGGGACCGCTCGGGAAACTGTCGGCTTTTACGAATGACAGAAAAGGGAGTGCCCAATGTCAGACAAAAGCCGCCAGATGACCCCCGAAGAAGCCGCCAAATTTGCCGAACAGGTATTCAACAAGGCACGGGAGGGCGATGCGGCGATGATGGCCGCGCTGCTGACCAAGGGTTTGCCGCCGAACCTGCGTAACCACAAGGGCGATACCTTGCTGATGCTGGCCGCGTACCACGGTCATGTGGACACGGTGAAAGTCCTGCTGGAGCACAAGGCCGACCCGGAGATCCGCAACGACAACGGCCAGAGCCCGATTGCCGGCGCCGCCTTCAAGGGCGACCTGGCGGTGATCAAGGCCTTGGTCGAGGGCGGCGCGCAGGTTGAAGGCTCATCCTTCGATGGCCGCACGGCGCTGATGATGGCGGCGATGTTCAACCGCGTCGAAGTGGTCGACTACCTGATCAGCAAGGGGGCCGACCCGCAGGCCAAGGACGCCAATGGCATCACTGCGCTGGAGGCTGCCAGGACCATGGGGGCTGCCGATACGGTTGCGCAACTGGAAAAACTGCTGGGCTGACGTTGAACCCTTTGGCGAGGGAGCTTTTGTGGCGAGGGGGCTTGCCCCCGTTCGGCTGCGAAGCAGTCGTAAAGTCAGCATATGCGGTCTTTCTGATGTACCCCCAATTGAATGTTTCGGGGCCGCTTCGCGACCCAACGGGGGCAAGCCCCCTCGCCACAGGTCCGCATTTCCCTCATTAATGCGCTATCCTTCGCGCCCTCAAAATCCCCCTCGCTACAGGATCCTCCCCATGAAAGCCGCACTCGTCGAACTCATCAGCAAAATCAGCTCCGGGTGCATGGGCGAAGACGAAATCCTCAAGGTCGCAGACGAAGCGGCCCAGGCCTACGCCGATCCGCAGGCTTTTCTGAGCGCCAATCCGGACATCAACTACGACGAAACCTTCCCGATCCCGTTGGGTGAATGGGTGGTGGTCGGCAGCCTGCCGGAAACGGTGCTGTTCCAGGCTGACACCTACATGGACCTGTTCGCGCAGATCGTCGCCTCGTTCGGCCCGGGCGTGGAATTCAATCTCAAGCCCAAGCAACTGGCCAAGACCGAAGCCTTGACCGCGCTCAACCGCATCCAGGTGCAAATGAGCAGCCTGAACAAGGAAAACGGGGGCTACACGCTGATGAACTTCAGCCAGTTGCTCGATGACGAATTGCAGGTGGTGCTGGTGTACGGCAATGACGTGCCCCGCGTGCTGCAATTGTGCGCAGAAGCCGGCATCGCAGCCGCGCCCGCCCTGGAAGCCCTGAAAGTGGCGATTCACGTCTGATAGCCAAATACTGTCAAATCAAAGGGAACCCTCACGACGACTGTCTATCCTAAGAGGGCAAATCACTCTTCAGGAGCGTCACCATGGGTTCCACGTTCAACAGCCTGGTTGCCTTGATCATTTTTGTCCTGGACATCTGGGCCATCATCAACGTATTCAAAAGTAGTGCCGGGACCGGGATGAAAGTCCTCTGGGTACTGTTGATCGCACTGTTACCGGTGCTGGGGCTGATCATTTGGGCTATCGCCGGGCCGCGGGGCAACGTACGGGCCTGAACAAGCGGCACTGAACCTGTGGGAGCGGGCTTGCTCGCGAAAGCGGTGAGTCAGTCAACATCGATAGTGACTGGCACTACGCCTTCGCGAGCAAGCCCGTCCCACAGGATTGTGGCAAGTCGAACAAGTGAGGTTCGACCTGTCATGTTCCGCAACGTAGAATGCGCGCCTTTCCCGGTCATTCGAGACAAACGAATGGCCATCATGGGCGGGTAACCGTCCGTTGCCACCCGCATTCATCGGAGCACTTCCCATGAGCATCACCCCGACCAGCGACTACCTGGAAACCCTCTACGAAGGCTACGGCCAGCGTTTTCGCATGGAAAAACTGCTGCACGAAGTGCGCACCGAACACCAGCACCTGGTGATCTTCGAGAACCCGCGCATGGGTCGCGTGATGGCGCTGGACGGCGTGATCCAGACCACCGAAGCCGACGAATTCATCTATCACGAAATGCTGACCCACGTACCGATCCTCGCCCACGGCACCGCCAAGCGCGTGCTGATCATCGGCGGCGGCGACGGCGGCATGTTGCGTGAAGTGGCCAAGCACCGCAGTGTCGAGCACATCACCATGGTCGAGATCGACGGCACCGTGGTCGACATGTGCAAGGAATTCCTGCCGAATCACTCCAAGGGTGCATTCGACGATCCACGCCTGAACCTGGTGATCGACGACGGCATGCGTTTCGTCGCCACCACCACTGAAAAGTTCGACGTGATCATTTCCGACTCCACTGACCCGATCGGGCCGGGCGAAGTGCTGTTCTCGGAAAACTTTTACCAGGCTTGCCACCGCTGCCTGAACGAAGGCGGCATCCTGGTGACCCAGAACGGCACGCCGTTCATGCAGATCGAAGAAGTGAAGACGACCGCCGGTCGCCTGCGCAGCCTGTTCCCGGACTGGCACTTCTACCAGGCCGCTGTGCCGACCTACATCGGCGGCTCGATGACCTTCGCCTGGGGCGCGACCGATGCCGCTTATCGCAAGTTGTCCCGCGAAACCCTGCAACAGCGTTTCACGGGCAGCGGCATCGTCACGCGCTACTACAATCCTGAAATCCACATCGGCGCGTTCGCCCTGCCGCAATACGTGTTGCAGGCAGTGAACAAGCCAAGCAACGACTGATTGGATGAAATGCAACACCTGTGGGAGCGGGCTTGCTCGCGAAAGCGGTGTATCAGTTAGCAATTCTGTCAACTGACACACCTTATTCGCGAGCAAGCCCGCTCACACATTGAATTGCGGCAGAACAGGCGGAACAATTAGCCAGCTAACAAGGTCGAGATAAAGGTAAGCCCATCCATGGGTTTTATCGAGGAGGCATCAATGCCAAAGTGGAAAATCACTTTCGTGGATGATCATGGCGAAACCGTTAACGAGGTCTTTGAGTGCGATGAGTGCCCGGACAACGAGCGTGCCGCCAAGCTCATCAAGTCCCGGCTTCTTCCTGTCGCTGCCGAACTGGATCTGAACGATCTGGAAGGGCGGACCGCCGATGCGAGCGTCAAAGAGCTCAAGTCCCAGAACAGCATTGAAATCCTCGGCATTACTGCAATCTGAACGACACCTGTCGCATTCACATCCAGGCCTTGGCAGAGGCTCTATCTTGAGGCTACTCTGCAAGCGAGATCAGCGAATGAATCGCTAAGGTCTGGTCTTGTCAGCTCCATGCTTGTTTCCCGCCGGCACATCGTTTGCCGTCGCTCGCGCTGTTCGGTTGCGGGTGAGGGAGTACGGAAAGTCTATCCATCGTTTTGAGGAGGACGTTTCATGAGCACAGCCTATCAAGAAGACATCAGCAGCAGCGTGTTGCGCCGCATGAAAGAAGGCGGTTTTGACTTTTCGCGGTTTCATCCCATCGAGTTCTACGCCATTTTCCCGGACGAGGAGCGGGCACGCAGGGCGGCAGGTCATTTCCACCGTGGTGAATCTCTGGATGCGCAAGTCAGTGTGCGCGACGATGGCGCCTGGGCGCTGGAGTTGTGCAAAGTCATGTATGCCACCTACGACGACATCGGCGATTTCGAACAGGGTTTCGAAGCGGTTGTCGAGCCGTTGGGCGGCATCATCGAAGGCTGGGGTGTGAAACAGGAGGTACGAGGGCGACTCGCATAGGCTTATGAACAGTGACAACCGGTATTGACGGCTGACCTTCGGGTTGGCCGTTTTCATTTTGGTCTGTAGGAGCTGCCGAAGGCTGCGATCTTTTGATCTTGTTTCAAGAAGGCAAAAAAAACCGCCTGAGCAGGCGGCTAAAAGGGAAGTTCGGTGGGCTTTTCAGCGAATGCCTGGATTATCCGCACCTGTTACCGGGCAGTGAAATCAACTCTGGCTATGCTGGTGATAGGCGATAACCACGCCTTGCAATGAAGCGGGGGCGATCAGATTGGAGCATTTGCCGCACAGGAATGGTGCGGTACTTGCGCGTTGATTATCCAACTGATTGATATCAAAGCGTTTATGCCGCTGGCACGGGCCTTGCGAAGGTCTGGACGTCCGAGTGACAAGGAGTACGGCATGATCCGCACCTATTTTGATGAGATGTACGATGCCGGCGGCCAGGTCCGCCCGCATTATCGGGAGTTTGCCCGTTGGCTGGCCGAGACGCCTGACGAGCTTCTGGCACAACGGCGACGCGAGGCCGATCTGTTGTTTCATCGCGCCGGGATTACCTTCACGCTCTATGGGGACGAGCAGGGCACAGAGCGCCTGATTCCTTTCGACACCATCCCCCGCAGTATCCCCGCCAGTGAATGGCGGGTCGTCGAGCGCGGGTGCATCCAGCGGGTCAAGGCGTTGAACATGTTCCTCGCCGACCTGTATCACGAGCAACGCATCATCAAGGCCGGCATCATTCCGGCCGAGCAGGTGCTGGCCAACGAGCAGTACCAGTTGGCGATGCAGGGGCTGGACCTGCACCGCGATATCTACTCGCACATCTCAGGTGTCGACCTGGTGCGCGACGGTGACGGCACCTACTACGTGCTCGAAGACAATCTGCGCACACCGAGCGGCGTCAGCTACATGCTCGAAGACCGCAAGATGATGATGCGCCTGTTCCCCGAACTGTTCGCGGCGCAACGCATCGCGCCCATCGACCATTACCCGAACCTGTTGCTCGATACCCTGAAAAGCTCCAGCCCCATCGACAACCCTAGCGTGGTGGTGCTGACCCCCGGTCGCTTCAACAGCGCGTTCTTTGAGCATGCGTTTCTGGCGCGGGAAATGGGTGTGGAACTGGTGGAAGGCGCGGACCTGTTCGTGCGTGACGACAAGGTCTTCATGCGCACCACCGACGGGCCGAAAGCGGTCGACGTGATCTATCGTCGCCTCGACGACGCCTTCCTCGATCCGCTGGCCTTCAACCCGGAATCGATGCTCGGTGTGCCGGGGCTGCTGTCGTCCTACCGTTCCGGCAACGTGGTGTTGGCCAATGCCATCGGCACGGGGGTGGCAGACGACAAATCGGTGTATCCGTTCGTGACCGACATGATCCGTTTCTACCTCGATGAAGAACCGATCCTGAAGAACGTGCCGACCTGGCAGTGCCGAAATCCGTCTGAGCTGTCCCATGTGCTGGCCAATCTTCCAGAACTGGTGGTCAAGGAAACCCAAGGCTCCGGCGGTTACGGAATGCTGGTGGGGCCGGCCGCGACGGCGGCGGAAATCGAAGCCTTCCGCGCGCGCATCATCGCCAAGCCCCATGCCTATATCGCACAACCCACGCTGTCGCTGTCGACCTGTCCGACCTTTGTCGAAAACGGCATCGCGCCACGCCACATCGACTTGCGGCCGTTTGTCCTGTCGGGTCGCGAGACCCGGGTGGTGCCCGGCGGCTTGACCCGTGTCGCCCTGCGCGAAGGCTCCCTGGTGGTCAACTCCTCCCAGGGCGGCGGAACCAAGGACACCTGGGTGGTCGAGGATTAAAGGAAGCCTGCCATGTTAAGTAGAACTGCCTCGGATTTGTATTGGATGTCGCGTTACCTGGAGCGGGCGGAAAACCTCGCACGGATGCTCGACATCAGCTATTCGCTGTCGTTGATGCCGCAAGACGGCCGTGGCGACGGTTTGCACGAATTGGCCATGCCACTGTTGATCACCGGCACCCTGGACGATTACCTGGAACGCCATGGCGAACTGCATGCCGAACGGCTGCTGCATTTCTTCGCCCTGGATGCGGCCAACCCGGCGAGCATCTACAGCTGCCTCGGTGCCGCACGGGCCAGCGCCCATGCGGTGCGTGGGCGCATCACCGCCGACATGTGGGAAAACATCAATGCCACCTGGCTGGAGATTCGCGGCATCGCCGAACAGGGCCTCAGTCGCTACGGCATGAGCCGTTTCTGCGAGTGGATCAAGGAGCGTTCCCACCTGTTCCGGGGCGCGTCCTACGGCACCATCATGCGCAACGATGCGTTTCGCTTCATTCGTCTGGGGACCTTCATCGAGCGGGCGGACAACACCTTGCGCCTGCTCGATGCCCGCTACGAAATGGCCGGCGACCAGGCCGAAGCGGTCAGCGATGGCACTGCTCACGCGTATTACCAGTGGAGCGCGTTGTTGCGGGCGTTGTCATCGTTCGAGGCCTACACGGAAATCTACCGCGACGCCCCTGGCGCCCGGCATGTTGCCGAATTGCTGTTGCTGCGCGCCGATGTACCGCGTTCCCTGCGCGCCTGCACCGAAGAAATCGACCAGATCCTCGCACAATTGCCGGGGGCCAACGGTCGTCCTGCACAGCGCCTGGCGGCAGAAATGGATGCACGCCTGCGCTACACCGGCATCCATGAAATTCTCGAAGAAGGCCTGCACGCCTGGCTGACCGAGTTCATCCCGCTGGTGCGCCAGTTGGGTAACGCGATTCACAGTTCTTATCTGGAGGCGGCATGAGACTTTCCATTAGCCACGAGACCACCTATCACTACGAAGACAAGGTGCGGGCGAGCATCCAGTATCTGCGGCTGACGCCCCACGACAGCGAGCGCCAGCACGTGCTCAGCTGGGAGCTCGACCTGCCGCGTCCGGTGCGGGCGCAACTCGATCCGTTCGGCAATATTCTGCATGTGCTGACCATGGATGAGCCTCACGAGGCGATCATCATCGGTGCCCGCGGCCAGGTCGATATCGATGAGTGGCGTGAGGCCGAACACGAAAGCCAGTCGGCACTGCCGTTTCTGCGATTCACCCGTTTGACTGAAGCTGATGCCGCCCTGCGTGCGTTCGCCGAGAAGGCGTGCAAGCAACGCCGCGACCGCACGGCGTTGATCGATCTGATGCATGGACTCAACCAGCATATGACCTACACGCCCGGTTCCACGGAAGTGGACACCAGCGCGGCCCAGGCCTTTGCCGGACGCTCCGGCGTCTGTCAGGACCATACCCATGCGTTTCTTGCCTGCACCCGCAGCCTGGGCATTCCTGCACGTTATGTGTCGGGCTATCTGTACAGCGAAAGCAGCGAACACCTGGCCAGCCACGCCTGGGCCGAAGCCTGGCTGGATGACGCCTGGTACAGCTTCGACGTGACCAACGAACTGGCCCGGCCGGAGCGTCACCTGAAACTGGCCGTGGGCCTGGATTACCTGGATGCCTGCCCGGTACGCGGGATGCGCCGGGGCGGCGGGTGTGAGCAGATGCACGCGAAGGTGCTGGTCTCACCGACGCCCGCGCCGGTTATTTCAGTGCAACAACAGTAGAATCGGGGATACCGCTTCGCGAGCAAGCCCGCTCCCACAGGGGGAACGCATTCCAATGTGGGAGCGGGCTTGCTCGCGAAGACGCCGGTCCATGC
Organism: Pseudomonas sp. FW305-70; assembly: GCF_058783925.1. NCBI lineage: Bacteria > Pseudomonadati > Pseudomonadota > Gammaproteobacteria > Pseudomonadales > Pseudomonadaceae > Pseudomonas > Pseudomonas sp. FW305-70. Next base: position 147,914 of record NZ_JBYSYZ010000001.1, on the reverse strand, counting down.
AGCACAAGAATCAGGGCTTGATTTTGCGCCCGACCATATGCTGCAAATACCCCACCAGCATCCCCAGATCCCCATCCGGCAACACCTCGGCCGAGAACCCGGGCATCTTCGCCTGCGGCCACTGACGCAAACTCTGTGGATCGCGAATGTAGCGCTTGAGGAAGTCCGCGCCGAAGTACTCGGTCGGGCTGTATGGAATATTCAGGTCCGGCCCGAACTGCGCATCCCCGGCACCATTGAGTCGATGGCACGCCAGGCAGTTCTTCTGGAACAACACAAAACCCTTGTTCACCGGATCATCGGCCTTCAAGGACGGATCGGGCAGCAGGGCAGGAAAACGCTCGGCCACGGGCGCCAGGCGCTTGATGCTCGCCACCTGGAACGGCCATTGCTCCGGGCTGATGTTACCGGCCTGCGGATCGGTCCAGACCAGGTAGAACGGCCCGGCACCCGGCTTGCCTTCCGATAGCGCTGGCCACGGTTTGGCCGGGTCTTCAATTGCCAGCCAGGCCCGCGCCCCTTGGGTATTGAGCAGCGGCGCCGCGGCCATTTCGGCGGCAAAGCCATCCAGGGCCACGGCTTGCAGGTGGTCGTCAGGCTGGATGCCGGTCAGCAGGGCGGACAGAGGCACGGCGCGGTAGCTCATGTCCCGTTTGTAGGAAACGTCGTTGCTGATGTTGAGGGTTTGCACCTGAGGATGCTTGAGCAATTCCTCCGTCTGCCAGGTGCGACTGTTCGCGCCCAGATCCAGATTCAGCTGTGCGGCCAAAAGGGGCGAGCCGAACAGCAGGGCCCCGAGCAGAATAAGCATTTTCAAAGTGATCGCCGTCCATGTCGTGGAAGTGCCATGAAGGTTGGCACAGCCACGCTGGCCCGGGAAGCGGGCCAGTCACATTTTGATAGTGGCAATTCAAAAACTGTGACGCCGTATCTTTCAGACGCGACTAGCCGATGACCTTTGTCAGGTTTGGCAGTATCAACAACAGCGTGGTGGCAAAAAGGATGAGCCCGGCTTGACGTACTTTCGATTGTTTGAACATGGCTTGACCGCCTTTATTGTTATTTCCTGATGCCTGCCTGCATATCTCCATGTTGGCAGCGCGTTGCACTTCCTGTAATGACGAGCGCCTCGGCAAAACCCGACGACAACTTCGTACAAGTTCACCTTAGAGCCCGCGCCGCGCTTGGTTTAGATCCATTTCGTATGGTTAAGTTACGATTAGCTTTAAAAAAGGTATGAGGCCTATTGCCAGCTTCTTTGCCGCCCGTTGGCTAGACAGCTTGGTATCCTGAATCGGTTAATCCGATCGTTGACGACCGTCCGTCTGAGCGTGTGCGTCAACATCTATGAGCGCTGCGGTCATTGAATCAAACGCGACTCGGGCCAAGAGTGAGCGCTCTGCATTTACTCTCCTGCACTGCGGTTCGAGGACGTCATGACCCAAGCATTGATTTTCGACGCGTTACGCACGCCCCGTGGCAAAGGCAAGGCCGACGGCGCCTTGCACAGTGTCAAGCCGGTGAACCTGGTGGCCGGTTTGCTCACTGCGCTGCAGCAGCGCACGGCGCTGGACACCAGCCAGGTCGATGACGTGGTGCTCGGCTGCGTGACGCCGATTGGCGATCAAGGTTCTGACATCGCCAAAACCGCCGCCCAGGTGGCCGATTGGGATGTCAGTGTGGCGGGGGTACAAATCAACCGTTTCTGCGCTTCGGGGCTGGAGGCGGTCAACCTCGGCGCAATGAAAGTGCGTTCCGGCTTCGAGGATCTGGTGGTGGTCGGTGGTGTCGAGTCGATGTCACGGGTGCCGATGGGCAGCGATGGCGGCGCCTGGGCGCTGGACCCGGCGACCAACCTGCACAGCCATTTCACGCCGCAAGGGGTGGGTGCCGATCTGATCGCCACCCTTGAAGGTTTCAGCCGTCAGGACGTCGATGCCTATGCCCTGCATTCCCAGCAGAAGGCAGCGCGGGCGCGGGCCGACGGTTCGTTCAACAAGTCGCTGGTGCCGGTGCAGGACCAGAACGGCATCATCCTGCTCGATCATGATGAGTTCATCCGCGCCGAATCGACCCTGGAAGGCCTGGGCAAGCTCAAGCCGAGTTTCGAGATGATGGGGCAGATGGGGTTCGATGCCACCGCGCTGCGGGTCTACAGCCATGTCGAACGGATCAATCATGTTCACACCCCCGGCAACAGCTCCGGGATTGTCGATGGTGCGGCGCTGATGCTCATCGGCTCCGAAGCCAAGGGCCGGGAGCTGGGGCTGCAGCCCCGGGCGCGGATTGTCGCCACGGCGGTCACCAGTACCGACCCGACCATCATGCTCACCGGCCCCGCGCCGGCGACCCGCAAGGCGTTGGCCAAGGCCGGGCTGCGGGTCGAAGACATCGACCTGTTCGAGGTCAACGAGGCGTTCGCTTCGGTGGTGTTGAAATTCATCAAGGACATGGCGGTCGACCCGGACAAGGTCAATGTCAACGGCGGTTCCATCGCCATGGGCCACCCGCTGGGCGCCACCGGTTGCGCCATTCTCGGCACGCTGCTGGATGAACTGGAAGCCCGACGCCTGCGTTATGGCCTCGCGACCCTGTGTGTCGGCGGCGGCATGGGCATTGCCACCATCATCGAACGCCTCTGAGCCCGGACTTCAAGGAACCCCGTTATGAGCGAAGCCATTCGTTATGAAAAAGACCAGGACCGTATTGTCGTCCTGACCATCGACCTGCCGGACCAGAGCGCCAACACCATGAACGCGGTGTACCGCGAGGCCATGGCCGACTGCGTCGCGCGCCTGGTGGGCGACAAGGACAACATCGCCGGTGTGATCATCACGTCGGCCAAGAAAACCTTCTTTGCCGGCGGCGACCTCAATGAATTGATCAAGGTCGGCAAGCCCGAAGCCAAAGCCTTCTACGACATGGTGCTGACCCTCAAGGGGCAGTTGCGCACCCTGGAAACCCTCGGCAAACCGGTGGTTGCGGCGATCAACGGCGCGGCACTCGGCGGCGGCTGGGAAATCTGCCTGGCCTGCCATCATCGGGTGGCGCTGGATAATCCTGCGGTGCAACTCGGCCTGCCGGAAGTCACCCTCGGCCTGCTGCCGGGCGGTGGTGGCGTGGTGCGCATGGTGCGTATGCTCGGGATCGAAAAAGCCCTGCCGTACCTGCTGGAAGGCAAGAAGGTGCGGCCGCAACAGGCATTGCAGGCAGGCCTGATCGACGATTTGGCAACCGACCGCGAAGATCTGTTGGCCAAGGCGCGGGCGTGGATTCTCGCCAACCCGGTGGCGGTACAACGCTGGGACGTGAAGGGCTATCAGATTCCGGGCGGTACACCGTCAAGCCCGAAAGTCGCCCAGATGCTGGCGATTGCCCCGTCTATCCTGCGCAGCAAAACCCAGGGCACGATGCCCGCGCCGGAGAAAATCCTCTGCGCAGCGGTCGAGGGCGCGCAGGTGGATTTCGACACCGCGCACCTGATCGAAACCCGCTACTTCACCGAGCTGACCACCGGCCAGGTCTCGAAAAACCTGATCGGTACATTCTGGTTCCAGCTCAACGAAATCAATGCTGGCGGCTCGCGACCTCAAGGTTTTGCGCCTTATGTCACCCGCAAGGTCGGCGTGCTCGGCGCCGGGATGATGGGCGCCGGTATTGCGTTTGTCAGCGCGTCGGCGGGTATCGATGTGGTACTCAAGGACATCAATCTCGCCGCAGCCGAGAAGGGCAAGGCGCATTCGGCAGCGCTGCTGGACAAGAAAGTCGGCCGCGGACAAATGAGCATCGAGCAGCGTGACGCGGTGCTGGCGCGTATTCAAGCCACCGAAAACGATGCTGACCTGGCCGGTTGCGACCTGATCATCGAGGCGGTGTTCGAGGATCGTGACCTCAAGGCCAAAGTCTCGTTGGCCGCGCAGAAGGTCGTCGGCGCGGACGCGGTGATCGCGTCCAACACCTCGACCTTGCCGATCAGCGGCCTGGCGTGCGCCGTGCCCGATCAGAGCAAATTCATCGGCCTGCATTTTTTCAGCCCCGTGGAAAAAATGCCGCTGGTGGAAATCATCAAGGGTGCCAACACCAGCGACGAAACCCTGGCCCGCGGATTCGATTACGTCCTGCAAATCAGGAAAACCCCGATTGTGGTCAACGACAGCCGCGGTTTCTTCACGTCGCGGGTGTTCGGCACCTTCACCAACGAAGGCATTGCCATGCTGGGCGAAGGTGTGAACGCGGCGATGATCGAGACTGAAGCACGCAAGGCCGGCATGCCTGTAGGACCGCTGGCGATCTCTGATGAAGTTTCCCTCAGCCTGATGAACCATATCCGCCTGCAAACGGACAAGGACCTGCAAGCAGAAGGCAAGCCGCTGACAGAGCATCCTGCGTTTGCCGTCATCGACTTGCTGCTCAATGAGTTCAAGCGTCCGGGCAAGGCTGCCGGTGGAGGTTTCTACGAGTATCCGGTGGGCGGCCAGAAACACCTGTGGCCGGAGTTGAAAAAACGCTTCGAGAAAGCCGACGGGCAGATTTCGCCAGTGGATGTGCGTGATCGCCTGCTGTTTGTGCAAGCCATCGAAACCGTGCGTTGTGTGGAGGAGGGCGTGTTGACCTCGACGGCGGACGCCAACGTCGGCTCGATCTTCGGCATCGGTTTCGCCGCCTGGACCGGCGGTGCACTGCAGTTCATCAACCAGTACGGCGTACAGGACTTTGTCGCCCGCGCCCAGTACCTGGCCAAGCAGTATGGCGAACGGTTCGCGCCGCCTGCACTGCTCCTGGAAAAAGCGGCGAAAGGGGAGGCCTTCTAAGGGCGCGATGACACATTTCGGGGCTTGCCTTGTTACCGTGTTTCGAGGCAGGCTCTGGGGTGTGCATTATTCCCATCACGTGTCAGGTATTTTTTATGTCGTTACGCATCTGCATTCTGGAAACCGACCACCTGCGTCCGGAATTGGTTGACCAATATCAGGGCTACGGGCAGATGTTCAAACACCTGTTTTCGCAGCAGCCGATTGCCGCCGAGTTCACCGTCTACAACGTGGTGCAGGGTGAATACCCAAGCGACGACCTGACATTCGACGCTTACCTGGTGACGGGCAGCAAGGCCGATTCCTTCGGCACCGACCCGTGGATCGAAACCCTCAAGAAGTACCTGCTGACCCGCTACGAGCGTGGCGACAAGTTGCTCGGCGTCTGCTTCGGTCATCAGTTGCTGGCATTGCTGCTCGGTGGCAAGAGCGAGCGCGCGACCCAGGGTTGGGGTGTCGGCACCCACAACTACAAACTGGCCGCCAAGGCCCCGTGGATGAGTCCTGTACGCGAAGAACTGACGCTGCTGATCAGCCACCAGGATCAGGTCACGTCGCTGCCGGAGAACGCCACAGTCATCGCCTCCAGCGATTTCTGCCCCTATGCTGCCTACCACATCAACGATCAGGTGCTGTGTTTCCAGGGGCATCCGGAATTCATCCACGACTACTCCCGCGCCTTGCTGGAGATTCGTCAGGATGCGCTGGGCCAGCAGATTTACTCCAAAGGCATTGCGAGCCTGGAGCAGGAGCACCACGGCACCACGGTTGCCGAATGGATGATGCGGTTTGTCGCGCATAAACCGGCAGCTGTTTAAAACCTGAATGCTTCGCGAGCAAGCCCGCTCCCACATTGAAATGCGATCAACATGTGAGAGCGGGCTTGCTCGCGAAGGTCGTGAACGATAGCGCGTTGAACCAGGGAGACAGCGGCGCCTCTGGCTTTTTCGCGAGCGAGCTCGCTCCTACAACCAGCCCGATTTCTTGAAACTCGTCCACAACCCCACGCAACCCACCGTAATAAACCCCAGCACCCCGAAATAGCCGTAGTGCCAGCTCAACTCCGGCATGTTCTGGAAGTTCATCCCGTAAATCCCCGCCACCGCCGTCGGAAAGGCCAGAATCGCCGCCCAGGCCGCAAACTTGCGTTGCACCACGCTCTGGCGAGAGGCCTCCAGCAGCACCCCGACCTCAATCGTCTGGCTGGCAATATCCGCCAGGGTCGTGAGGTCTTCCATCTGCCGCGTTACATGGATCTGCACATCGCGAAAGTACGGACGCATGTTCTTGTCGATGAACGGGAAGCTCAGCTTTTGCAGTTCCTCGCCAATCTCCACCATCGGCGCCGCGTAACGACGCAGGCGCAAGACATCCCGGCGCAAGCCATGAAGTTTCTGAATGTCATGCTCATTCAGCGCACTGCAAAGTACGTTGTGTTCCAGCTCATCGATTTCAGCATGGATGGCTTCACCCATTGGCTGGTAGTTTTCGATGACGAAGTCGAGGATGGCGTAAAGTACGAAATCTTCTCCGTGCTCCAGCAGAATGGGACGTGCCTCACAGCGCTGTCGGACATAGGCGTAGGAAGCCGAATGGCCGTTGCGTGCGGTAATGATGTAACCCTTGCCCGCAAAGATATGTGTTTCGATGAACTCGAGTTTGCCTTCATTACGAATCGGCGAGTAGGTAACGATGAACAGCGCATCGCCGAAGGTTTCCAGCTTCGGCCGGCTGTGTTTTTCCAGGGCGTCTTCAATGGCCAGCTCGTGCAGGTTGAACTGGCGTTGCAGGTTGTAGAGCTCCTCGGCGTTCGGCTCCTCGAGGCCGATCCAGACAAAGTGCCCGGGCTTTGCCGCCCAGGCTGCGCCTTCGTCGAGGGTGATATTGGTGACTTTCTTACCGGCGCTATAAACCGCAGCAGCAACAACTCTACCCATGATGGTGCTTCACTTCTTCTTGGCAGCTTTCAATTGGCAACAAATGCAATGGCAGTGTCGATCAGCTTAGCCTCGCAAGGGTTTGAGAGTCAGTTAAATCTTCCGAGTTCGCCGGTAAAGTCTCGCAGGCAAAAGAAAACCCGCACCAGGCGGGTTTCTTGTTCAGGCGGCTTGCAGTTGCCGGTCCATCGACTCGATGCATTCACGCATCTGCTCGCGGCACTGGGCAATCAGCAGGGGCATGTCGTCCAGGCTCAATCCGGCGGTAGGAATCGCCGGCAACGAGCGAATCAGGATTTTCCCGCTGCGCCAGCGGTTCAATTGCATGTGTTTGACGTAACTGCTGACACACACCGGCACGATGGGTACCCCGGCGGCAATGGCCATCTGGAATGCGCCTTTCTTGAAGGGGAGCAACTCCTCACCCAGGTTGCGCGTGCCTTCCGGGAATACCCAGATCGAAGTGTCTTTGTTTTGCAGGGTGTGGGTGGTGGTCAACATCGACTTGCGCGCCTTTTGCGCATTGCCGCGGTCGATCAGCACATTGCCGGCCAGCCAGAACAACTGCCCGAACAGTGGCACCCATTTCAGGCTCTTTTTGCCGATGCACACGGTACGGCGGGGTACCACGTTGCCAAACACAAACAAGTCATAGTTGGACTGATGATTGGCGATGATCACGCAGCTGTCAGGTTTATCCATCAACGGCCCGACTTCGGCCTTCACCCGCAAACGCAAAATGCACATGGCCGGCCACGCATACAGGCGTGCGCACAGGCGGCTGTTGTCCGGGTTGAAAGGCCGGCACAGGCCGAGGATTACACCCAGCACGCCCGCCACGATAAAATGCAGACCCATCAATGACATACGGAACAAAAACAGCATTTACAGGCCCCACCGGGACAAAAGGTGGCGCAGTGTACGGATGTGCACTGTTTTCGGCAATTGCTGCCAGAGTAGTGAGAGATAGCCGATGTTTGTGTTGATGTTTCCGACCAATTGGTCAGATGCGGTCTAGAGCGGTCACAGAAGTTTTACCAGGACAGGTACGAAAAAGCCCGACACGACGGTCGGGCTCTTCGTTGCAGCAGATCCGGGCTTAACCCAAATGCTCCTGGTCCTGGATGATCGCGTTGTCCAGGGCCTCCAGCAGTGCTTTGCGCACTTTCAATTTGGTGTTCTTGTGCGCGGTCATGTTGATCTTCTTCAACTGACGAGCCGCCGCCAGTGCCGCGCCTTGCAGTTCTTCCGCCGACACCACGACATCCAGGAAGCCGGCAGCCACGGCGCCTTGTGGATTGAACATCTCACCGTTGACCACCGAGCGCTGAAGCGCCACTTTGTTCAGGCGGTCACGGGCAATCTCGATGCCCGCGTGGTGCATGGTCATGCCGATCTGCACTTCGTTCAGGCCAATGCTGAACGGACCGTCTACGCCGATGCGATAGTCGGCCGACAACAGCAGGAACGCACCCTTGGCCACCGCATGCCCCGGGCACGCCACGATCACCGGGAAGGGGTGCGACAGCAGGCGGCGGGCCAGGGTCGAGCCGGAGGTCACCAGTGCCACGGCTTCTCTAGGGCCGGCCGTCATCACCTTCAAGTCATAGCCGCCAGAGAGAATGCCCGGCTGGCCGGTAATGATCACCACCGCACGATCAGTCACTGCCCGATCCAGCGCAGCGTTGAACTCGGCAATCACATCCGGGGAGATGGCATTGACCTTGCCATTGCTCAAGGTCAGGGTCGCGATACCGTCTTCGAGATGGTATGAAATCAACTCACTCATGACGCTATTCCTTTCAATAAAGTTGGGCAGACGTTACCCACCGCCGCAGGCCAGGTAAAGCGCCGTGACTGACCCGCCAGTCACCCTTTGCCCGCTCGCCAGGCGCAGCCCGCCGCGCCTACTGCGCATTCCCCTCTATATAGAGGAGGGCACGAAGCCGGAGATTGGCCGGTTTGCCATGGCCCGGAGGGAGCGCAAACGCTGAATCGCGTTAAGCGCATGAAAATTCTGAAAAAAATGTTTGCCATCGGAAAAGCTTTCGACTACATTAGCGCGCCTCGACAGACAGAACATGTTTGAAGAGATACGGTGAAGTGTCCGAGTGGCTTAAGGAGCACGCCTGGAAAGTGTGTATACAGGAAACTGTATCGAGAGTTCGAATCTCTCCTTCACCGCCACATTCTGTAAACACAAACCCCTGATTTTCCTAGAGAGAGTCGGGGGTTTGTGATTTCTTGCGTCTGAAAAAAGGCGATATGGGAACAATAAGCAGCGTACCTCCTTACGCAACTCTCAGATTTTGCCTACAACTTCAGCGAGACCCACCGGATATTCTTGTAACCGCCCCAAACAAAATCTGAACCTCAGACACGAAAACGCCGCTTTCCTATTGCTGGGTAAGCGGCGTTTTCTTCGCACGTGTTGGAGGGTCGCTTCATGCATCAGCGATGTCATTCGCGGCTAGCCCAGCCACGCTGGAGTGGGCGCGTATCGAGTCCTTGCTCGGCGCAGCAGGCGCCAGAACCATTGAAGGCCATGGATCGCGAGTACGTTTTGAGCTCAATGGCGTGGTGGCCACCTTTCACCGTCCCCACCCCGACAAAGAAGCCAAGCCCTACCAGGTGCGAGACGCTCGGACTTTCCTTGAACAAGCAGGAGTTACGCGTGAACGTGATGAATTACAACGGCTATGCAGCCAGAATTGAGTACAGCGACGAAGATGGCCTGTTTGTCGGCCACATCGCAGGCATCAAGGATGTCGTTGGGTTTCACGGCGAGTCAGTCCAGGAACTCCGAGCGGCGTTCGAAGAGGCCGTCACTGACTATCTGGAAACGTGCGCCAAGCTCGGACGTGCACCGCAGAAGCCCTACTCGGGCAACCTGAGTCTGCGTCTGGCCCCCGCACTGCATGCGACGGTCGCGGTAAAAGCGCAGTTAGCTCACAAGAGTATCAATCAGTGGGTCGCCGACGTGCTTGATCGCGAAGCGCATGCCTAAGGTTGTGTTATTTGTTCACTGCGGTATCTGGTCAGGTGTGACTGCGGAATCGGACTGCTGCACTGGCATCAGTGCTTTTGCAGAGAAATGGCCAAGTTCACTGGCCTGCACCACATTCATTTTAAATCGTGGCAGAAAAAGCCACTACGTCAGCTCAAACCGCTCTTGCGCATAATCCTTACCTGCCAGGGTAAGTTCAAAAATGGTGGCGCCGAACGTACCCCGAGTCACTTTTTGATTCACAAGACGTTTAGCCTGGAGTTGCTTCAGACCCTCTTCAACTTCCAGCTTGCTGAGTGAGACCAGCTTGCAAATCGAGTCCAGGTTTGCAACTTTTCTGAAGTTTGCGTGATAGGCCAACACTTCCATCAGTAGCGTTTGGTTATCTGTCAGCTGTGGAAATTGTGGGTTGTTCTTTTTGTAAATTTTTCGCTCTATCTCATGTAGTTCACTGTAGGCTCCGTCGTTGCTGCGGTAGTAGTAAATCACTAAGGTCAGTGTGCTGACGAACGCCCCGATAATCATCAGCAGCGACCAGTTCGGCATTGGCGTTTCCAGTTGAAGCCAGCTCCATGTGCGTAGCAGCCAGCCCTTGATCTCTGCCAACAACGTCAGCTCGAAGTAAGTGTCGAGCAGCTTTGTGGCAATGATCAGGGCAATAAGGAAGCCTGCAGCCGAGTAGGCCATAGCCTTGCAAGTGAACGGGGAATGATTGCCTTCTGCCGCCATGCTGATGGTCTCCAGCGCAGGGAACCGATGTTTCAGCATAGCAGCAGGGCACTCTGGCATTGGCCACGCAAGCAGTGAACAAGGCGAGCCGGCTGTTAGACTGTGCGGATTCTTCGAATGGAATCGACATCATGCTCCCTCCTCGCGTCAGTTTTCGTGGTACCGCCAGGTTCATAGTGACTGTGTGGGTGGTCGCCCTGTCATCACTGGCCCTCGCTTCCGCTCCTGCAACCTTTCCCGACGCCGAAGCCAGCGACCCCGCCAGGCTGGGCTGGATGGTCGGGTCTCCACCTCCCGCTGATCGCACTGTGCGTTTTGAAGACGGCAGCTATTTCCGGTTTCCGGCAATGCGCTGGAGCGTCTCGAATTTCCGGCAACTGATGCCGACGATCAATGTTTCGCGTGGGCTTGGTTCGCCTGTTCCCTTGGTATCCACGTTGCGCGACGACATCGACACGATCAGTTTCGTCCCCCTTGGTGCCCAGCTGCCTATGACCTGGGAGCAATCCCTGGCGGCTACCTACACCGATGGCATTGTGGTGATGCACCGCGGGAAGGTCGTCTACGAGCGTTATTTCGGTGTGTTGAAGGCGGACGGTCAACACGCCGCGATGTCGGTGACCAAGTCTGTGGTCGGCACGCTGGGCGCCATGTTGGTGGCGCAAGGGCGTATCGATGCTGGCAAACGGGTTGACGAATATGTACCGGAGCTGAAGGACTCCGCGTTTGGTGGCGCCACGGTACGGCAGGTGCTCGACATGACGACGGGCCTCAAATACAGCGAGGACTACGCGGACCCGGATGCCGAGGTCTGGGCCCATGCCAGGGCAGGCAGCCCGGTGCCAAAACCCAAGGGTTATGACGGCCCTCGCAGTTACTACGAGTTTCTGCAGACGGTGCAACCACAAGGCGAGCACGGCAAGGCGTTTGCCTACAAAACCGTCAACACCGATGTGCTGGGCTGGGTCATTGCCCGTGCCACCGGACGCAATGTGGCGCAACTGCTGTCGGAGCAAATCTGGAGTCGATTGGGCGCCGAACAGGACGCCTATTTCACCGTGGACTCCATCGGCACGCCGTTCGCCGGTGGTGGCCTGAATACGGGGCTTCGGGATTTGGCGCGGTTTGGCGAGATGCTGCGTAACGGCGGTCGGTTCAATGGTCAGCAGATCGTGCCTGAGGCCGTGATTGCCGATATCCGTGCTGGTGCCGATAAACAGGCTTTCGCCAAGGCGGGGTACACATTGCTCAAAGACTGGAGTTACCGGTCGATGTGGTGGGTGACGGACAAGGAGGGCGGGGCGTTCATGGCGCGCGGGGTTCACGGGCAGCGTATCTATGTCGACCCGAAGGCCGAGATGGTCATCGTCCGTTACGCATCACACCCGGTGACCGGCAACTCGGCCAATGATCCCGTGACTTTGCCGGCGTTTGATGCGCTGGCTGAATATCTGAACAGGAATAAACAGCAATGATCACCACCACAACCCACTCCATTGAAGGCCGGCAAATTACCGCCTACCTGGACATCGTCAGCGCCGAGTCAGTGCAAGGGATCAACGTTGTTCGTGACGTATTTGCCGGGATGCGCGACATTTTCGGCGGGCGCTCCCAGACGCTGGAGCGAGCGTTGAAGGAAGCCCGCATTCAGGCCACTGATGAGATCAAGGAGCGGGCGCGGGCGCTTCAGGCGGACGCGGTGGTGGGGCTTGACTATGAGATCAGCATGCCGGCCGGCAAGGGCGGAATGGTCGTCGTGTTTGTGACCGGGACAGCGGTCAAGTTGCGATGAGGGATCGCAGCCATTCGTCGGTCACATGGAGATTCGAACGGACAGTCCATTAGTGACCGGCTAGTCTCAAAAGCCTTGGCGATCGATATTTTTCAGGCAAAGGGCTTGCCGGTGTCGATCCCGCTCTTTGAAAGGGGTGAAGAGATGGCTGATCCGTATATCGAGGACGATGGCGCAGAGTTTCCGATCAACAATTGCGTGCAGTGTGGCCAGACTCAGTATGTGGCCAGTTTCGGTGAGGACCAGACAGAGGTCGACAAGATCAAGACCAGGGCGTGCCGGGTCCTGAAGGGCAAGTTCCTGCCCAAGGTGACAGCACCGGTCAGGAAGTAGACGAACGCAGGCAGACCCCGTCATTGAACGGGGTTTTTCGTGTCTGAAAGGTTTTCATGACGAGTTTTTTAAAGTGGAGATCTTTCACAAACTTTTCACAACAGCTGCCGTAGTCTCGACTTATCCGTTAGAAAGCAACACCTGGCCCGTTTCCCCAGCGGGCTTTTTTTTGCCCGTCGTAAAACCTTTTCCAAAATAGCTGTCCAACCGTCGCCAATCGCGAAGTTGGACCGGCGTGCTGGACTCTATCCGCGCCAAAGCATTCAATCTCGCCCCCTTGTGTGTACCCCTATTTTTTGAGGTTTTTGTCATGCGTTTAACACTGCCTGCTCTGGTTCTGGGGCTTCTGGTTGCTCAAGGTGCAATGGCCGGTGACGGTACTGCCGCGTTGGGTGGTGGCTTGGGCGGCGCATTGGGTAACGTGGTCGGCCAGAAGATGGGCGGCAGCACTGGCGCAGTGATCGGTGCGGGTGTTGCTGGCGCGGCGGGCAGCGCAGTTGCCGCCAAAAAAGGTCATCGCACCAGCGCTGCCATCGGTGGCGGTGTCGGCGCAGCCGGTGGTTCGGTGATCGGTAAAAGCCTGGGTGGCAAGTCCGGTGCCACCATCGGCGCAGGCCTGGGCGGTGCATTGGGCGGCGGCGTAGGCAGCAACCTGGCCAACGGTCACAAGCGTCACTGATGCTGATCCAGATTTGAAACAGCCCGGCTTGATGCCGGGCTTTTTCATATATGAACGATTCCCGCCGTAGCGGCTCAAATCTTCCATACCCCTGAAGATGCGAGGCGTGCCATGAACTCCCAAACCGACGGCAAACAGAACGCAAGCCCGATGACTCGACGATTGATGTTGCCTGCGATTGTTTTTGGATTGCTGCTCTCCCAGGTGGCGCTGGCAGGCGGTAATGGAGATGCCGCGGTGGGCGGTGGTCTCGGAGGGGTGCTGGGTAACGTGGTTGGTGGCCAGGTGGGTGGCAGTACTGGCGCAGCGATTGGCGCGGGTGTCGGCGGAGCAGCCGGCAGTGCCGTTGCCGCGCCCAAGCGCAATCGCACCGAAGCGGCAGTAGGCGGCGGTTTGGGCGCGGCAGGCGGATCGGTGGTCGGCAACAGTCTTGGCGGTTCGACCGGATCGGCCATCGGTGCCGGCCTTGGCGGTGCAGCCGGCGGCGCGATCGGCAATGATCTGGGGGATGACAGTGGTCATTCCCATTCCGGTGGCGGCCATAAACACTCGAACAAGCACCACAAAAAGCATCACTGATTGAGTGAGGCATACCATGACTCTGGAATCCGAAGGCACGCAAGACAAAGACCCAAGTGGACAGCCATCCATCAACGATCCCGGCAATGAAGATCCGGGATCGCTGATGGATGATGCGACGGTGCCACTTAACGATGCTGATGATGCAGGCGATGTGGGAAATATCGAGTTTGATGATGAGGAAGAGGACGAAGACTGATTGAGCCCTGTTGCCGAATCAACCGATCGTCTACCGGGTCGAACGCGTCCATCGCGCAGTCCTCGATATGTCATGACCTGCTCTTGAGGTCAGATGAGAGGTGCGATATGAACACTGATCCAAAGGCCTTCGACGTTGATGAAACTCCGGAATATCCGCTGCCGTCACCTACCGACTCCTTGAGCCGCGACCAACGACCGCCGGACGATGATGCCGGCGTGGAGCAAGTGCCGAGCGACGAGAGCGACGAGAATGTCGAGGCAGATCCGCACGACCGGCGCGATGCAGATACCGACGGCTCGGGAGAGCCGGCTACTTCGAAGCGGCGGCGAGGGCATCCGGGTCCTTAATGCTTGCTGAGCGAATCGAGCCGAGGGGGTCGCCCGATCCCAGCGGGTCCACCCACCCCGTCGGGTTGCGGGTGTACCGATACGGGTTCAACCCACCGCCCGACTTGCGCGGATCCGGTGTCAGAAAACGACCGAAGTCCGGATGGTAATAGCGATGCCGGTTGTAGTGCAGGCCACTCTCAGCGTCGAAGTATTGCCCCTGAAACCGTAAGGGTTGTTCGAGCCATTCGCGGCTCGATTTGCGGAGTTTGCCGTGGGCGGTGTATTTGGCCGACCAGACGATCGCACCGCCGTGGCCGGTCAGTTCCTGCGGGGTGCCGAGGTGGTCGAGTTGAAAGTAGTAGGCGCAGGCTTGTGCCCGGCCTTTGCCGTCGAGCAGCGCCAACGGGCGGAAGCTACCGGCTTCACTGCGTTCGTAGATGTAGCTTCGGTAGTGCGGGGGGCCGCTTTCTGCGATCAGCCGGTCGTCTTGCCAGAAGTATTGCGTGGTGTAGCCTTCAACCGTTTTCTGGATACGCCGGCCGAAAGCGTCGTAGCGATAGCTGACACCTTTGCCGTCCGGGGGGCTGACGCTGATCAGGCGGTGCTGGCTGTCGTAGGTGTATTCGGTGACCTGGGGCGGCAGGCCGCGGCGTTCGCGGATCAGATTGCCGAAGGCGTCGTAGTCGTAATAGCTGCCGTCATTGCCACTGCCACTGCGCAGCAGGCGGTTGCTCTGGAAAGCACACGGGCCGGGACGCTCGTGGATCAGCAGGTTACCGGCCGGGTCGTGGGTGAAGTGCTCTGCGCACTGGTCGCGGGCGTGATGTACGCCGGTCAGGCGGTCGAGTGCATCGTATTGATAGCGGCGTGAACCGTGGCGGCTGTCGGTAACCTTCAAGAGGTTGCCCTTGGCGCTGTAGGCATACTCACGGCGGTACAGCGGCCGTTGTTTTTGGCTGATGACATGGGCCTGCAAACGGCCTTGCTCGTCGTAGGCGTAATCGCTGAGCAGAAGGCCCTGTTGGCGCTGCTGTTCGCGCCCGCCGACAAAACGATGGCGGGTCAGGGGGGTGCCGTTGAGGTCGATGGCCGTGAGGGCGCCTCCCTTGGCGTGGTGGTAGACGAGGATACAGGCGTCGGGCAGGTGCAGGCACTTGAGTCGACCGCAGACGTCGTAGTCGTAACGCAGGGTGCCCCAGCCCTGATACTCGGTGATCAGTCGGTCCTGAAGGTCGTATTCGAACTGCAACGGTGGGTCCCGGCCGTCATCGACGCTGACCAGTCGCCCGAGCGTGTCGTGGTGGTACTCGACCCTGACTCCGTCGGGCAAGGTTTGGACCCGTAACCGCCCGGCGCTGTCACGCTGATAGCCGGTAACCAGCTGCGAACCTTCGTCGCCAAACTCGGTTTTCTTCAGCAATTGGCCATTGAGGTCGTAGCTGTAGGTGGTACGACGTCCATCGAAGGCGGTTTCCTGTCGGATCAATCCTCCCGGGGTGTAGTCCAGGCGGTAAGTGTCGCCCACCTCGTTTTCGATCTCGGTCAGCAACAATTGCGCATGGTCGTAGCGGTACTTCAGCGCGCTGCCGTCGGGGTTGATCCGACAGCTGATCAAATGAAGGTCGTCGGCGTATTCGTAACGGGTTACCCGTCCCAGTTCGTCGGTCTCGGCGGTGATCCGACCGTAGGCGTTGTAGCGCCAGGCACGGCAGGCGCCCGTGGGCAGCGTGGTCCGGCTCAGTCGACCCACGGCGTCCCACTCATAACGGGTGATAGCACCGTGTTCGTCCTGCCCGGTAATCCGCCGCCCCAACGCATCGTAGGAAAAAATGCGCTGAGAACCATCGGGCAAGGTTTCTTCCAGCAATTGCCCCAGGACGCTCCAGACAAACCGGTGAATGCTCTGGTCTGGAAAGCGGATCGTCAGCAAGCGCCCCAGCGAGTCGTAGGAATAGTGGGTGATCTGTCCGTCGGGATCAGTGACGGCAGTGATGTCTCCCTGGGCATTGCGCTGGTAGCTCCACGTCGCCTGAGCGCGGGTTCGGGCGTGCAGGAAACCGTGGCGATATTTGTAGGACGTGGGCGCCTCATCCGGCGCAAGCAGCGAGCTCAGTCGACCGGCTTCATCATAATGGTATTGGGTGACGGCGCCGAGGGCGTCCTGCTCGAAGATCAATCGGCTCAGATTGTCGTAGGCCTTGTGCTGTTCGCCGCCGTCCAGCCCGATGTGGCGCACCAGTCGCGCGTATGGGTCATGAACGTAAACCTCTTGGCTGCCGTCGGCGTTGTTCACCGTCACGGTGCCTTGATCGTCCCAGACGTAACGCGCCTCCATCTGCGCAAACGAGGCCCAATGATGGACGCAACGGGCGGTTTTGCCGGAGCGTTCCCACGCCCAGAAGAAACTTGCGCCGCCCGCCAGTTGCCGTTGCAGGATCACGTGCTGCTCGTCGTAGTCATAACGCTCGCTTTCACCCGCGGCGTTGGTCACCTCGACCAAACGCTGGCGGGCGTCGTAGCGGTAGCTGGCCAGTGTCTGTTCGGTGCACCAGGAGTACGCCTTGGGCCCGCAGCGCTGAAACACCTGATAGTCGACGGCCACCAGGTGCTTGAGGTCATAACGCAGCAGCAAGGCACGGTCAGCGCCGTTGTCCAGGCGCTGAATCCGCTCAAGGCCGTCCCGATGTACCGTCAGGCGGTTGTCGTAGGCGTCGCTGATCGCGATCAGTCGGCCATCGCGGAAATGAAAAAAACGCGCCGCGTCGCCAGCCTGGGCGAGGATCAGCTCGCCCGGTTCTTCGCCGAGGTAAATCGCCGCCCGCGACAGTCTGTTACGGATCAATGGGCGCGCCGTCGTCGGCCATGGAAATGGCGTGCGGCGGTTTTCGGCGTCGATCCACAGCACCTGCTCGCCGTGGAATTCCAGATGCTGGGACAGCGAGTGCCGCCAGCCGAAACCGAGCCCGCTGTCGAGTTCGACGGTACGGGTGCGATAGAGGCGGGTGAAGTCGAACGGCAAGATCCCGTCGAGGGTGCCGTCCGTGAGGGCCAGCGATACTTCGCCGGTGACCATCGACACCGGGCCGTTGTGCGGGGTGGTGCGCTCGAGGGTATCGATACTGGCGGGGAACCTGTGCACCTGTCTCAGGGGACCGCTGGCGGGACATGCCAATACCTTTTGGGGATCGAACATCTGCAGACTTTCGCTTGGCGGAATGTAGGACCTGAGACTCTGCGGAGGATCTTCCAGGAAAGAAGTCGGGAAAGTTGGCGTTTGATGTAGGGCGAATCGCTAAATCACGAGAGCCATTCGGCGTGGATCGGGATTTCAACGTTGCTCTGAGACGGCCACGCTCGTTATGCTGCTGAATCCTTTAATCCATTCGGGTGCGGGCCTCACCTGCGCCGCCCGGGATGCCTTGGAAAACGGATCAGATGCGATGAATGCACCGCTCAAAACATTCGGCCCGATCAAGGCCGTGATTTTCGATATGGACGGCTTGCTGCTGGATACAGAGGGCATCTACACCGAAGTCACGTCCATCATCGCCGCGCGTTATGGCCGAACGTTCGACTGGAGCATCAAGCAGAACATCATTGGCCGGGGCGCAGGGGATCTGGCGCGCTATGTGGTTGAAGCGCTCGACCTGCCGATTACCGCCGAAGAGTTTCTGGTGATCCGCGAGCCGCTGATGCGCGAGCGCTTTCCTACAGCACAGGCGATGCCTGGCGCACAGGAACTGGTGCGGCATCTGAAGGCCAACAACATTCCCATTGCCGTGGGTACCAGTTCATCGAGCCAGTCGTTTGGTCAGAAAACCACCCTGCACCGCGACTGGTTCACCTTGTTCGACTTCATCGTCACCGCCGATGACCCCGAGGTGGGGGCAGCCAAACCGGCGCCGGATATCTTTCTGACGGCGGCGCGGCGTCTGGGCGTCGCGCCCGAGGATTGCCTGGTGTTCGAGGATTCGCCCTTTGGTGTCACCGCGGCGAAAGCGGCGGGGATGACGGCGATCGCGATTCCGGATGCGGCAATGGCCGACGCCAGGTACGCACACGCCGATGGCATTCTTCGTACGTTGAAGGCGTTCGAGCCGGACACCTTTGGTTTGCCTGCGCTTGAGTGGGCCTGACAAAGGAAAGTGTGGGAGCGGGCTTGCTCCGGGCGGCGATCCGACGAAGGCGGTGTGTCAGGCAACATTGATGTCGTCTGATCCACCGCCTTCGTCGGATCGCCGCCCGGAGCAAGCCCGCTCCCACATTTTGCTTTGCGTTCAACGCATCAGGCGCCGAAGCCACCGTCGATGGTCAGGCTGGCCCCGGTGATGTAGCCGGCTTGCGGGCTGACGAGGTAGGCGACGAAGCTGGCGATCTCTTCGGCCTTGCCGTAACGGCCCACGGCCATCAACGGGATCAGGCTTTCCGCAAAGTCACCCTCGGCCGGGTTCATGTCGGTGTCGACGGGACCCGGCTGCACGTTATTGATGGTGATGCCTTGCGGGCCGAGGTCACGGGCCAGGCCTTTGGTCAGGCCGACCAGTGCCGATTTGCTCATGGCGTACGGGCCGCCACCGGCAAAGGGCATGCGATCGGCGTTGGTGCTGCCGATGTTGATGATGCGACCGCCTTCGGTCATGTGTCTGGCGGCGGCCTGAGTGGCAATGAACACGCTGCGTACGTTGATGGCCAGGGTTTGGTCGAAGTCTTCGAGTTTAAAGTCGGCCAGTGGTGCGACGGCCAGCACGCCTGCATTGTTGACCAGGATATCCAGGCGACCGAAGGCTTCCACCGTGGCGGACACGGCGCCGCGGATCGCGTCGGCGTCGGCGCTGTCGGCCTTAATGGCCAGGGCCTTGCCGCCTTTGGCGGTGATGCTGTGTTGCAACTCTTCAGCTTTGGCTGTCGAGCTGACATAAGTGAAGGCAACGGTCGCGCCTTCAGCGGCCAGGCGCTTGACGATGGCTGCACCGATACCGCGGGAACCACCTTGAATCAATGCCACTTTGCCGCTGAGATTCTGAGTAGTCATGTCGATCTCCAAGTCCCGAGGCGAGATGTCCCGGTTGATGGAGGCTAGTATCGATTCAGGATTACGAGCTGTGTAGGCCATAATTGCGATAGTCTGTGTAAACCAAAAGTTTATAGTGGCGTCTATGGAAACCTTCAGCAGTATCGAATGCTTTGTGCGCAGCGCCGAGGTCGGCAGCTTCGCCGAAGCGGCGCGACGCTTGAGCCTGACACCGGCGGCGGTGGGCAAGAGCGTTGCCAAGCTTGAGGCGCGCCTGGGCGTCAGATTGTTTCAGCGCAGCACGCGCAGCCTGACGCTGACCGAGGCCGGTCAATTGTTTCTCGGCGAAGTCAGTACCAGCCTGCACACCATCCAGAATGCCGTGGCCAATCTCGCCAGCGCCGGTGGGCAACCAGCGGGTACGTTGAAGGTCAGCATGGGGACGGTATTCGGTTGCCTGTACATAGTGCCGATGCTCGGCGAGTTTCTGCGGCGATTCCCGGCGATCAACCCGGACTGGCACTTCGACAACCGCCAGGTCGATCTGATCGGGCAGGGGTTCGACGCGGCAATCGGCGGCGGCTTCGAATTACCCCAGGGCGTAGTCGCGCGCAAGCTGAGTCCGGCGCATCGGGTATTGGTGGCTTCGCCGGATTACCTGGCGGTACATGCGTCAATCACCGAGCCGGACGACCTCAAGCACCACGACGGGATTCTGATCCGCTCGCCGCAAACCGGTCGCGTGCGCTCCTGGCAGTTGACCCACCGCAATCAGCAACACAGCCCGTTGACGCTCAAGGCGCGGATGACCATGAGCGACTCCGAGGCCGCCTGCGTCGCCGCCGCACAAGGTCTGGGCATTGCGCTGGTGAGTATGCCGTTCGCCTCGGGTTACCTGGAGGCGGGCAGGTTGCAGCGGGTGTTGCCGGACTGGTACATCGACGACGGCTACACCTCCATCTATTACGCCGAACACAAACTGCTGCCTGGCAAGACCCGGGCGTTTGTCGATTTCGTCATCGAGCAGTTTGCCGAGCGGGGGTTGGGGCAGAGGTTTAGTGCTCTTTGAGTCAGGCTCAGGACCGAGTTGCCCCCTTCGCGAGCAAGCCCGCTCCCACAAGGGGATTGTGAACGGCGCATATCCAGTGTGGGAGCGGGCTTGCTCGCGAAGGGGGCGCCGCGGTCTACCGGGCAAACCGCCCGGGCCAGCCGATGATGTTTTTCGGCCGCGGCGTCGCATAGGTCCGCACCTTCGAGGTCGACAGTCCCAACCGCACCAGCGATTCGGCAATGGTCACCGCCGCCGTCACCCCATCCACCACCGGTACCCCGGTACGCCGGCGAATCTGCTCGTCCAGCCCGGCCATGCCGCCGCAACCGAGGCAAATCACTTCGGCCTTGTCCTGGGTCACCGCCAGTTCGGCCTGGTGTACGATGGCTTCCAGTGCGCGTTGCGGTTGGTGTTCCAGCTCCAGCACCGCCAGGCCACTGGCCCGTACCGAGGCGCAACGGTCCCACAGGCCCGAGAGCTTGAGGCGGTCTTCGATCAGGGGCACGGTGCGGTCGAGGGTGGTGACCACGGAATAGGCGTGACCGAGAAACATCGCCGTGCTGGCGGCGGCATCGGTGATGTCCACCACCGGCACGTTGAGCAGTTCCTGCAAGCCTTCGCGGCCGTGCTCGCCGTAGCCGGCCTGGATCACCGCGTCGAACGGCTGGTCGTAGGACATCACCCGGTCCATGACCGCGATGGCCGCCAGGTAACTTTCGAAATTGCCCTCGATGGAGTCGGCGCCGAAGTGCGGGGTGAGGCCGACGATTTCCGTGCCGGGTGAGGCCACGGCCTGCGCCGAGCGGGCGATGGCCTGGGTGATGGATTCGGTGGTGTTGACGTTGACCACGAGAATACGCATGGGGAGTCCTTATTGCGGATGGTTCTGCGGCCCGACTTTGCCGGGCCGCCATGGAGTCAATGGCTGACGTTTTCGACCGCGATGGCTTCACCGCTGACGTCGGCGTAGTGCGGCTGGCGCTTGGCGATGATCAGGTAGAGCATTCCGGCGATGCCGGCACCAATCAGCCAGGAGAACGGCGACACGCTGTGGAAACCCGGCACCAGGGCCAGGACGATGGCGATCAACGCGGCGGGAATGAACGCCGCCACGGCGCGCAAATTGACCCCTCGGCTGTAGTAATAAGGGCCGTTGGGGTCTTCGCTGTACAACTGCGGCACGTTGACCTGGCCTTTTCGAATCAGCCAGTAGTCGACCATGATCACGCCGTACAACGGGCCGAGCAGGGCACCGAGGCCGGACAGGAAGTACACGATCACCAGTGGGCTGTTGTAGAGGTTCCACGGCAGGATCAGCACGGCGATGGTCGCGCTGATCAATCCGGCGCGACGGAACGTCAGGTACTTCGGCGCCAGGTTACTGAGGACGAACGCCGGGGCGACGAAGTTGGCCATGATGTTCACCGCCACGGTGACGATCAGGAATGCCAGGCAACCGAGTACCAGGAAGAAGGTGTTGGGGATCGAGGCGATGATTTCGGTCGGGCTTTCGATGATCCGGCCGTTGATCTGGAACTGCGCGCCGCACAGCAGGACAGTGATGCTGGCGAACACCAGGATATTCACCGGCAAGCCCCAGAAATTTCCGACCTTGATGGTCTTGCGGCACGGTGAAGAGCGGGCGAAGTCGCAGAAATTGAGGATCAGTGTGCCGTAGATCGCCAGCCACAGTGCGCCACCGGCAAAGATGTTGCGCCACATCTCGCCACCGGTCAGCGGCTCACGGATCGACCAGGCAATGGTCGCGTTGGCCTGGAAGTACATCCACGCGGCGAGGGCGGCGACGGTCAGCAGAATCACCGGGCCGGCAAACGCTTCGTAGCGCCGCACCATCTCCATGCCATAGGCCAGGATCGCCAGTTGCACGAACCAGATCGCGACGAAACATACCCAGCCCAGGGTCGACAGGCCGAGGATCGAGTTGTGGTCGTAGTCGGCGAACCCGGGATGGATCGCCGTCAACAGCACACGAAAGACGACGGACGCGAGGTACGTCTGAATACCGAACCAGGCGATGGCGATCACTGCGCGGATCAACGCGGGAATCTGCGCCCCGTGGATGCCGAAACTGATCCGGCTGATGACCGGAAACGGCACCCCGGTTTTCTGGCCCATGTAGCCGGACAGGTTCATGAAGAAGTAAACCAGCGCCGCACCAATCCCCAGGGACAACAGGATCTGCCAGCCGCCCAGGCCCAGGGCATACAGGCCGATGGCAAAGGAGTAGTTGGCAATGTTGTGAACGTCGTTGGTCCACAAGGCAAAGATGCTGTAGCGGCCCCAGCGCCGGCCTTCGGCCTTGGTCGGTGCTAGGTCCTTGTTGTGCAGTCGAGGACTGAGCACCACGGGGGAGTCATGCGCCTGATTGTCGGCGGTGTGGGTGGAATGGGGGGAGGGTAGATCCAGAGCGATATTGTTATTGGAGAGACTGGTACGCATTCCGGCAGGCTCCTGATGCTCGACGCCGCGATGACTGTGCATGAGCCTTGGCTCGACAAATCTTCGTCGCGGGTGGCGAATATCATTGGTTACGGGGCATCTGCAGCCTGTACGGGATAGGGCGCTTCAGGCTTGCGGATCTAAGGTGTGTGTATGTTTTGAGATGATTGTATACAAAACATGTATGCACTTAAGCCAGATCCATGCCAGTCGAGCGTTCTATGAACGGCGCTGTTCATTTCGTTTTGTTATGGCTTTTCGCCAAGTCATTGAAAAATTGACAATATAAATTGACCGATTGAACAGGTATTTATTTTGAGTGGGGGGAGTCGGGGGGGCGTGGCAGCGCACGTCAGGGGGAGGAATGTAACTTTTTGGGGCGCAGAAACTAAAAGTGCACACAAAAATGGCACCTATGGTGACAATCGTGTGTACACATTTTTTGAAGCTGCAGATAACACTGTAGGAGCGAGCTTGCTCGCGATGAACCCGAGAACGCAGCGGGGTATCAGGCACCCCGCGTTATCGTTGACGACCATCGCGAGCAAGCTCGCTCCTACAAGGATCAGGCTTTGGACTTGCTGATGATATTCCCCGCGTGCAACCCGCATTCCTTCTGCGTCGCTTCTTCCCACCACCAGCGGCCTTCACGCTCATGCTGGTTCGGCAGTACCGGGCGGGTGCAGGGTTCGCAGCCGATGCTGATGAAACCGCGTTCGTGCAGGCTGTTGTACGGCAGCTCCAGCATGCGGATGTAGCCCCAGATCTCTTCGCTGGTCATTTGCGCCAGCGGGTTGAACTTGTACAGGGTGCGTTCCGCGGTGGAGAACGCGGTGTCGATTTCCATCACCGCGACGGCGCTGCGGGTACCGGGGCTCTGGTCGCGACGCTGGCCGGTGGCCCAGGCTTTCACGCCGGACAGCTTGCGGCGCAGCGGTTCGATCTTGCGAATGCCGCAGCATTCGCCATGGCCGTCCTTGTAGAAGCTGAACAGGCCTTTTTCCTTCACGAAGGGTTCGAGTTTCGTGTAATCCGGCGACACCAGCTCGATGTCGATCTTGTAGTGCTCGCGCACCTGATCGATGAAACGGTAGGTCTCGGGGTGCAGCCGGCCGGTGTCGAGGCTGAACACCTTGACGTTCTTGTTCAGCTTCCAGGCCATGTCCACCAGCACCACGTCCTCGGCACCGCTGAAAGATATCCACAGGTCATCGCCGAACTCGGCAAACGCGAGTTTCAGGATGTCCTGGGCGGATTTGTTGGCATAGGTCGTGGCGAGTTCCACGACGTCGAACGTTGGGCTCATCAGGGCGGCTTCCTACAGGTCGGTGGCGCTGGGCGCTCTATATGGGGCCGATGGTAACAAAAAGCTGCGCGGGCCGGGGCATCCTCTGCGTTGCGCAGGCAGGCCCGAGTCGCTAGAGTTCGGCAATCTTTTTGCTCGCTCGACTCAATAATCAATACAAATGGGAGTGTCTTGTGGAAATTGCCTGTCTGGATCTTGAAGGTGTGCTGGTCCCGGAAATCTGGATCGCCTTCGCCGAAAAAACCGGGATCGAATCCCTCAGGGCCACCACCCGGGACATTCCCGACTACGACGTGCTGATGAAGCAGCGCCTGCGGATTCTCGACGAGCACGGCCTGAAGCTTTCCGACATTCAGGAAGTGATCGCCACGCTCAAGCCGCTGGACGGCGCCATCGAGTTCGTCGACTGGCTGCGCGAGCGCTTCCAGGTGGTGATCCTGTCGGACACCTTCTATGAGTTCTCCCAGCCGTTGATGCGCCAACTGGGCTTCCCGACCTTGCTCTGCCATCGTCTGATTACCGACGACAGCGGGCGAGTCACGGGCTATCAACTGCGTCAGAAAGATCCAAAGCGTCAGTCGGTCCTGGCCTTCAAGAGCCTCTACTACCGGGTGATCGCGGCGGGGGATTCCTACAACGACACCACGATGCTGGGCGAGGCCGATGCCGGGATCCTGTTCCATGCGCCGGATAACGTGATCGCCGAGTTCCCGCAGTTCCCGGCGGTGCATACGTTTGAAGAACTCAAGCAAGAGTTCATCAAAGCTTCGAACCGCCCCCTGACCTTGTAAACCGACCCCCTGTAGGAGCGAGCATGCTCGCGATGAACCCGAGAGCGCCGCGGGGTGTCAGCTACCCCGCGTCATCGTTGACGTCCATCGCGAGCATGCTCGCTCCTACAGGTTTTGCAGGGTATCGAGCAGGATTTTCACCTTGGTGATCGACTCCTGATACTCAGCCTGCCACTCAGAATCCGCGACTATCCCGCCGCCGCCCCAGCAACACACCTGCCCGTCCTTGACCAGCAAACTGCGGATGGCGATGGAGCTGTCCATCTCGCCGCGCACGTCCAGATACAACAACGAACCGCAATACAGGCCGCGTCGGGTCGGTTCCAGTTCGTCGATGATCTGCATCGCGCGAATCTTTGGCGCGCCGGTGATCGAACCGCCGGGGAAGCTGCCGGCGATCAGGTCCAGAGTGTCGCGATCATCGGCCAGTTTACCGGTGACGCTGCTCACCAGGTGATGCACGTTCGGGTAACTTTCCAGGCTGAACAACTCCGGCACCCGGACCGAGCCGATGCGGCAGGTCCGGCCGAGATCGTTGCGCAGCAGGTCGACGATCATCAGGTTTTCCGCGCGATCCTTGGGGCTGGCCAGCAGTTCGGCGGCATTCGCGGCGTCTTGCCCAGGCGTCAGGCCCCGAGGCCGAGTGCCCTTGATCGGGCGGGTTTCCACATGACGCTGGCTGACTTTGACGAAGCGTTCCGGCGACAGGCTGAGGATGGCATCGCCGTCAGGCAAGCTCTGGAAGCCGGAAAAAGGCGTCGGGCACGCGGCGCGCAAGGCGCAGTAGGCGGCCCACGGATCACCCTGGCAGGGCGCGCGAAACCGTTGGGCGAAATTGACCTGATAACAGTCGCCGGCCTGAATGTACTGCTGGATGCGCTCGATGGCCTGTTGATACTCGTCAGCGCTCAAGTCGGCGGTCATCGGGGTGAGCAGTTTGAAGGGCGCAACCGCTTCAGGTGCGGGCTGGCTGAACAGCTCGATCAGGCGCTGACGTTCGCTGTCGGGCAGGGTCGGGTGGAACACCAACTGGCTGGTCAGCGCCAGGTGATCGCTGACCAATGCCCAGCCGTACAGGCCGAAACGCGCGTCGGGCAGATGCAGGTCGTCACTGGCCTGGCTCGGCAGGCGCTCCAGATGTCGGCCGAAGTCGTAACTCAGGTAGCCGATCAACCCACCGGCAAACGGCAGCTCATAAGGGGCCGGCAAAGAGGCTTCGCCCAGGCGTGTCAGGTTATCGCGCAGGCGTTGCAGGAACGCCTCGCCACTTTCGTCGGGCGATACCGTCAGTTGTTCCAGCGGCCAGGCGCTGAGCAGGTCATAGCGGCCGCGGTCGGCGCTGGGGCGGCCACTGTCGAGCAGCACGGCGCCGGGGGCATGGCGAATCGCCGCAAAGTAGTGGGCGGGGTTGGCGCGATAGGGCAGCGGGTGTACGGAGCAGGTCAACATGGGCGGGGGAAGTCAGCCATCGAGGCGGGGTGGCGATTGTAGTCCTCTCGGAGAATTGCTCCTAGAGGGGGATGTAGTGTGGGAGCGAGCTTGCTCGCGATGGGCGTGAACGATGACGCTGGGAGCCTGACACCCCGCGGCGCTCTCTGGTCCGTCGCGAGCAAGCTCGCTCCTACAGGAGAAGGGCCTCAGCCCTCGACTGCAGGAATATGCCCAAACATCTCTTGCACAAACGCCACGCGCTCTTCGACCGTTTCGGTCACGCCACGAGCCTTCAGGTCTTCCAGTCGCGCCTCGACCGCATGGGTGCGCAACGTCAGCCCGCAGTCATTGGCAATCTGGATATTCAGCCCCGGCCGGGCGTTGAGCTCAAGGATCAGCGGGCCTTTTTCCTGGTCCAGGACCATGTCGACACCGATGTAGCCCAGCCCGCACAACTCATAACAGCCAGCGGCGAGTTTCATGAAACCGTCCCAGTAGGGCAGTTGCACGCCATCCACCGCGTTGGTGGTGTCCGGGTGTTTGTTGATGATGTTGTTCAGCCAGGTGCCGCGCAGGGTCAGGCCGGTGGCCAGGTCCACGCCGACGCCGATGGCGCCCTGGTGCAGGTTGGCCTTGCCGTTGGACTGGCGCGTCGGCAGACGCAACATGGCCATCACCGGGTAACCCATCAAGACAATGATGCGGATGTCCGGAACGCCTTCGTAGCTGATGCTCTTGAAGATCTGGTCCGGAATCACGCGGTACTCGATCAGCGCCCGGTCGCGGTGACCGCCCAGGGAGTACAGGCCGGTCAGGATGCTGGACACCTGGTGCTCGATTTCTTCATGGCTGATGATCCGGCCGGACACCGTGCGATAACGCCCTTCGAAGCGGTCGGCGATGACCAGAATGCCATCGCCGCCAGCGCCCTGGGCCGGCTTGATCACGAAGTCATTGCGTGCGCCGATGATCTCTTCGAGATTGTCGATTTCCTTCTCGGTGGAAATCACGCCATAGAGCTCGGGCACATGGATGCCGGCGGCGATGGCGCGTTCCTTGGTGATGATCTTGTCATCGACGATCGGGTACAGGCTGCGCTTGTTGTACTTGAGCACGTAGTCTGCGTTGCGCCGATTGATCCCCATGATGCCCCGGGCTTCCAGGGCTTTCCAGGTCTTCCAGAAGCCGAACATCAGGCGTCAGCCTTTTTCAGGAAGGCCTTGAAACGCACCAGTTCGGTCAGGCGATAGCCGCGATAACGACCCATGGCCAGCATGAAGGCCACCAGGATCAGCAGAATCGCCGGGAAAGTGAACACGAAGTACACCAGTTCCGGCACGCTCATGATCAGGTGCGCCAGGGACGCGGCGAACAGCGTGCCGATGGCCACTTTCATGGCATGGCCACCGCCGCGCTCTTCCCAGGTGATCGACAGGCGTTCGATGGTCATGGTCAGGATCACCATCGGGAACAGCGCCACCGACAAGCCGCGCTCCAGGCCGAGTTTGTGGCTGAACAGGCTGATCGCCGCGATCAGCACCACCACGAAGGTCAGTACCACCGACAGCCGCGGCAGCATCTGCAGTTTCAAGTGTTCGAGATAGGAGCGCAGCGACAGCCCCAGCGCCGTGATGATGGTAAACAGCACGATACCGAAGCCGAGCTGGGTTTCGCGAAAGGCCAGGGCGATCAGCACCGGGGTGAAGGTGCCCAGGGTCTGGATGCCGATCAGGTTGCGCAGGATCAGGATTACCAGCACGCCGATCGGGATCATCACCATGATCATGAAGGTCTGCTGGGTTTGCAGCGGCAGGCCGTACAACGAGTACTCGAGGAAGTTGGCGTCGGTGTTTTCGTCGGTCAGCTTGGCCAGGCGGATGGCGTTCATTTCGCTGTTGTTCAGGCTGAAGGTCACATTGGCCTTCTTGCCGCCATCGACGGTGATCAGGTTTTCGTCGCCGGTCCACCACAGCAGGCGGTCGGTCGGCAACCCTTGCTCACCGGTTTCCGGGTTGAAATACAGCCAGTCGGTGCCATTGAAACTGCGCAGCCACAGTTCCGGTATCTGCGGCTGGTCGGCCACCAGGCGGATGGTGTGGACCTTCTCGATCGGCACGTGGGCGATGGACAGCAGCAGCTCGACGATTTTCGCCTTGTGCGCGGTAGATGGATCTCCGGCCAGCAACAGTTTCACGTTGTCGTCGTTGAGGTTGTTGACCCGCTTGATGGCTTCGCCGACGAAGGTTTCGACGTCGGCCGAGTGCTGGCGAATCGGTGCGAGCAGGGCTTCGGCGGCGATTTTTTCCGGGCCTTCGATGGTGATGCTGTCGCGAAAGGTCGGGCCTTTGATCTTGGCCTTCTCGCCGGAATAGCGCTTGGTCAGCACCAGGCGGTAATACAGCGTCTGATTGCCTTTGGCCCGGCGTGCCGACCAGGTGACCTTGCGGTTGCCGTCGACCCGGTTCACGGCCACGCCGTAGTTATTGGAGATGAAGCTCTCGTTGAGGCTGACGAAGTCGCGGCTCAGCGGTGGCACGAACATCTGGATCTTGACCGGATCCTTGGCGCTGGCGACGAACTCGACCTTGGCGTCGATGTTCCACAGGTCGTCAGTGGCGTCTTCGGTCACCGGGATGCCCAGCACGAAGATCTGATAGGCCGTAACTGAAATGCCCAGCACCACCAGGATGGCGATCAGCAGTTTCAGATGAAGGGTAAGAGAGCGCATTTGAATTACTCGGCGGTATGAGCGTCGGTGGTGCAGGCGGGTTTGCCGGCAGCATATTTAAGGCTGGGGTCAACCAGTGCATCGAAACGCTTGAGCGCTTCGGAGCCAATCAGGAGCGGATATTGGAACGCGCTGCGGTCGGTCAGGTTCACTTCGATGCTGCGCAGGGCCGAGCCCATGCAGATGTCCAGTTCGATCACGGGGCGGGCGGTGTACTTCTTGCCTTCCTCGGGGTCGTAGTCGCCGGCCCGGCGCTTGATCTTGCTGACGCGGGCCAGCGGGCGTTCGATCGGATGCGAATGGGCGGCGTCGATGGCCAGGTAAAACCGCACCCAGGATTCGCCGTTGCGTTTGAAGCGTTTGATGTCCCGTGCACTCAGGGAAGCGGTTTTCGCCCCGGTGTCGAGTTTAGCCGCCACTTCCAGGTCGATGCCATTGAGCGATGCGTACTCATTCAGGCCATACACAGTCTTTTCCCCGGCCATGGCGAACCCGGGCAGGCAAAGTAAATAAAGGAAAGCAGGGAAGGGCTTGAGTCTCATAAATCCTGGTGCGCAGCGGTCCGACTTGATTCAAGGCCCTGGCATCGCTGCGCAAGCTCCCTCGTATGCCTGGCAGGTTTTTATGACAGGCAGTGCAGATGTGACAAACAAATGCGGCGGCATTCTAGCACGGTGGTTTGACGGCGCCAGCGCTGGCGGGAGGCTATAAACCAGCGGGTTGCTTCGTTATGGTGCAACCGGTTATCAGAAGATTGTCGACAATATCGATTTAACCTTTGACTGCGCTCCCGGTATTCGTTAGTTTTTGCGGCATTGGCTCACAAGGTGTCGACAATATGCTGGATCAACTCGATCCCCCGGTTTCTACGCAAGACGATACGGAGACACTTTCCGAGAACGTCTTCCGCCGCATTCAGGCGGCTATCGTCAAAGGCGAGATCGCGCCGGGCAGCAAAATCTCCGAACCGGAGCTGGCGCGTACCTACGGCATCAGCCGTGGCCCGTTGCGCGAGGCCATCCATCGTCTGGAAGGCCAGCGCCTGCTGGTACGCGTGCCGCATGTCGGGGCGCGGGTGGTGTCGCTCAATCATGCCGAGCTGCTTGAACTGTACGAAATCCGCGAATCCCTGGAAGGCATGGCCTGTCGCCTGGCCGCCGAGCGCATGAGCCTCGAAGAAATCGACGAGCTGCGTCGGGTGCTGGAAACCCATGAGCGTGATGAGGCATTCCAGGCAGGTCGGGGCTACTACCAGCAGGAAGGCGATTTCGACTTCCATTACCGAATCATCCAGGGCAGCGGCAACCGCACGCTGACCCAAATGCTCTGCGGCGAGCTCTATCAATTGGTGCGCATGTACCGCATCCAGTTTTCCACCACGCCCAATCGCCCGCACCAGGCGTTCGCCGAGCACCACCGCATTCTCGATGCCATCGCCGACCGTGACGGTGAGCTGGCCGAGTTGTTGATGCGCCGTCACATCGGCGCCTCCAAACGCAATATCGCCCGTCATTACCAGGACGGCGTCAACCCGACAGCCAAACGAGGTGAGTCATGAGTTCGAACAAGAGCACACCAGGTCAGCGTTTCCGCGATGCGGTCGCCAGCGAACATCCACTGCAAGTGGTCGGCGCAATCAACGCCAACCATGCGCTGCTGGCCAAGCGCGCCGGTTTCAAGGCGATCTACCTGTCGGGTGGCGGGGTGGCTGCCGGCTCCCTCGGCTTGCCTGACCTGGGCATCACCGGCCTGGATGACGTGCTGACCGACGTGCGCCGTATCACCGACGTCTGCGACCTGCCACTGCTGGTGGACGTGGACACCGGTTTCGGTTCCTCGGCGTTCAACGTCGCTCGTACCGTCAAGTCGATGATCAAGTTTGGCGCGGCGGCGATTCATATCGAAGACCAGGTCGGCGCCAAGCGCTGCGGCCACCGTCCTAATAAAGAGATCGTGACCCAGCAGGAAATGGTCGACCGCATCAAGGCCGCCGTCGATGCCCGTACCGATGACAGCTTCGTGATCATGGCCCGTACCGACGCCCTGGCGGTGGAAGGCCTGGAGTCTGCCCTGGATCGCGCCGCTGCCTGCATCGAAGCCGGCGCCGACATGATTTTCCCGGAAGCCATCACCGAACTTGAGATGTACAAGCTGTTCGCCAGCCGCGTGAAAGCGCCGATCCTGGCCAACATCACCGAATTCGGCGCGACCCCGCTGTACACCACCGAGCAACTCGCCGCTGTCGACGTGTCGCTGGTGCTGTACCCGCTGTCGGCCTTCCGCGCCATGAACAAGGCCGCGGAAAACGTCTACACCGCACTGCGCCGCGATGGCACGCAGGCGAATGTCATCGACACCATGCAGACTCGCATGGAGCTTTACGATCGCATCGACTACCACACCTTCGAGCAGAAGCTCGATGCGTTGTTTGCCGCGAAGAAGTAACGAACACCCTGTACCTGTGGGAGCGAGCCTGCTCGCGATAGACGTCAACGATGACGCGGGAAGCCTGATACCCCGCGGTGTGCCGTCCACCATCGCGAGCAAGCTCGCTCCCACAGAAGAGCAATGAGTTTCCCCTAAAAAATTCAAGAAAACTGGAGACAGCAATGGCCGAAGCAAAAGTACTCAGTGGCGCCGGGCTCCGTGGCCAGGTAGCCGGGCAAACCGCACTGTCCACCGTGGGCCAGTCGGGTGCCGGTCTGACCTATCGTGGTTATGACGTACGTGAACTGGCGGCTGACGCACAGTTCGAAGAAGTTGCCTACCTGCTGCTGTACGGCGAACTGCCGAGCAAGGCGCAACTGAACGCCTACATCGCCAAGCTGAGCAAGCTGCGTGACCTGCCGCAAGCGCTCAAAGAAGTGCTCGAGCGCATCCCCGCCGACGCCCACCCGATGGACGTGATGCGCACGGGCTGCTCGTTCCTGGGCAACCTGGAGCCGGAGAACAACTTCTCCGAGCAGCACGACAAGACCGATCGCCTGCTGGCTGCATTCCCGGCGATCATGACTTACTGGTATCGCTTCAGCCACGAAGGCAAGCGCATCGATTGTGTCAGCGACGAGCAGTCCATCGGCGGCCACTTCCTGCACCTGCTGCACGGCAAGAAACCAAGCGAGCTGCACGTCAAGGTGATGAACGTTTCGCTGATCCTCTACGCGGAGCACGAGTTCAACGCGTCGACCTTCACCGCCCGTGTTTGCGCATCGACCCTGTCCGACCTCTATTCGTGCATCACTGCGGCCATCGGCTCGTTGCGCGGCCCGCTGCACGGCGGCGCCAACGAAGCGGCGATGGAAATGATCGAGCGTTTCTCGTCGCCGGAAGACGCGATCAAAGGCACCCTCGGCATGCTCGAGCGCAAGGACAAGATCATGGGCTTCGGCCACGCGATCTATAAGGACAACGATCCGCGCAACGAGGTGATCAAGGGCTGGTCGAAAAAACTCGCCGACGAAGTGGGTGACAAG
Source organism: Pseudomonas sp. FW305-70 (assembly GCF_058783925.1). Lineage (NCBI taxonomy): Bacteria > Pseudomonadati > Pseudomonadota > Gammaproteobacteria > Pseudomonadales > Pseudomonadaceae > Pseudomonas > Pseudomonas sp. FW305-70. Next base: position 115,265 of record NZ_JBYSYZ010000001.1, on the reverse strand, counting down.
GTGTTGTTCCCGGTCTCCGAAGCCATCGACAAGACCATGTGGGAGCAGAAGAAGCTGTTCCCGAACGCCGACTTCTACCATGCCTCGGCGTACCACTTCATGGGCATCCCGACCAAGTTGTTTACACCGATTTTCGTCTGCTCGCGCCTGACCGGCTGGGCTGCACACGTGTACGAACAACGCGCCAACAACCGCATCATCCGTCCAAGCGCCGAATACACCGGCGTTGAACAGCGCAAGTTCGTGCCAATCGAACAGCGCTGAATGGTGGAGGGCGGCAGCGGGATCTGAATTAAACGCAGATCCCTGTAGGAGCGAGCTTGCTCGCGATGGAGTGTCATTCACATTGGTGTCGACTGACACAGCATCGCGAGCAAGTTCGCTCCTACAGTGGATTGTGTTGGCTTCGAATCCGCTGCCAGACCCCACCTTTTGTAACTACCGTGACCGAGTCCTGACGATGAACACACAATTCCGTAAACCGCTGCCTGGCAGCCACCTGGATTACTTCGATGTCCGCGCAGCGGTCGAGGCGATCCAGCCTGGCGCCTACGACACCCTGCCGTACACCTCCCGTGTGCTGGCGGAAAACCTTGTGCGTCGCTGCGACCCGGCCACGCTCACCGAATCCCTGAAGCAATTCATCGAGCGCAAGCGCGACCTCGATTTCCCGTGGTTCCCGGCCCGCGTGGTGTGCCACGACATTCTCGGCCAGACCGCGCTGGTCGACCTCGCCGGCCTGCGTGACGCCATCGCCCTGCAAGGCGGTGACCCGGCGCAAGTCAACCCGGTGGTGCCGACCCAACTGATCGTCGACCACTCCCTGGCCGTCGAACGCGGTGGCTTCGATCCGGACGCGTTCGAGAAGAACCGCGCCATCGAAGACCGTCGCAACGAAGACCGTTTCCACTTCATCAACTGGACCAAGAAGGCGTTCAAGAACGTCGACGTGATCCCGCCGGGCAACGGCATCATGCACCAGATCAACCTGGAGAAAATGTCTCCGGTGATCCAGGTGCGCGACGGCGTGGCCTTCCCTGATACCTGCGTCGGTACCGACAGCCACACTCCGCACGTCGATGCGTTGGGCGTGATCGCCATCGGTGTCGGTGGTCTCGAAGCCGAAAGCGTGATGCTCGGCCGCGCATCGTGGATGCGTCTGCCGGAAAGCGTTGGCGTCGAACTCACCGGCAAGCTGCAACCGGGCATCACCGCCACCGACATGGTGCTGGCGCTGACCGAGTTCCTGCGCAAGCAAAAAGTCGTTGGCGCATGGCTGGAGTTCTTCGGCGAAGGCGCGTCCGCGCTGACCCTCGGCGACCGCGCAACCATTTCCAACATGGCCCCGGAATACGGCGCCACCGCGGCGATGTTCTACATCGACCAGCAGACCATCGACTACCTCAAGCTCACCGGCCGTGAAGACGAGCAGGTGCAACTGGTCGAGAACTACGCCAGGCAGGTCGGCCTGTGGGCTGACAGCCTCAAAGGCGCGCAGTACGAGCGCGGCCTGACGTTCGATCTGTCCTCGGTGGTGCGCAACATGGCCGGTCCGAGCAACCCGCACGCCCGTGTGGCTGTTTCGGATCTGGCGGCCAAAGGTATCTCCGGTCAGTGGGACGATGTGCCGGGGCAAATGCCGGACGGCGCGGTGATCATCGCCGCCATCACTAGCTGCACCAACACCAGCAACCCGCGCAACGTGATCGCCGCCGGCCTGCTGGCGCGCAACGCCAACAAGCTCGGCCTGACCCGCAAGCCTTGGGTCAAGTCGTCCCTGGCACCGGGTTCGAAAACCGTGGCGCTGTACCTCGATGAAGCCGGCCTGACCGAAGAACTGGACAAGCTCGGCTTCGGCGTCGTGGCCTTCGCCTGCACCACGTGCAACGGCATGTCCGGCGCACTGGACCCGGTGATCCAGCAAGAGATCATCGACCGCGACCTGTACGCCACGGCGGTGTTGTCCGGCAACCGTAACTTCGACGGCCGGATTCACCCGTACGCCAAGCAAGCGTTCCTCGCGTCGCCGCCCTTGGTGGTTGCGTATGCGATTGCCGGCACCATCCGTTTCGACATCGAAAAAGACGTGCTGGGTGTGGTGGATGGCAAGGAAATCCGCCTGAAAGACATCTGGCCGAGCGACGAAGAAATCGACGCGGTGGTCAAGGCGTCGGTGAAACCGGAGCAGTTCCGCCAGGTGTACATCCCGATGTTCGCCATCCACGAAGACACCGGCCCGAAAGTCGCGCCGCTGTACGAGTGGCGCGAAATGAGTACCTACATCCGTCGTCCGCCTTACTGGGAAGGTGCGCTGGCCGGTGCTCGTCCGCTCAAGGGCATGCGCCCGCTGGCGGTGCTGCCGGACAACATCACCACCGATCACCTGTCGCCGTCCAACGCGATCATGATGGACAGCGCCGCCGGCGAATACCTGGCGAAAATGGGCCTGCCGGAAGAGGACTTCAACTCTTACGCGACTCACCGCGGTGACCACCTGACCGCGCAGCGCGCCACCTTCGCCAACCCGAAACTGTTCAACGAAATGGTTCTGGAAAACGGCAAGGTCAAGCAGGGTTCGCTGGCCCGTGTCGAGCCGGAAGGCAAAGTGATGCGCATGTGGGAAGCCATCGAAACCTACATGGATCGCAAGCAGCCACTGATCATTATCGCCGGTGCCGACTACGGTCAGGGTTCGTCCCGCGACTGGGCGGCCAAGGGCGTGCGTCTGGCGGGTGTGGAGGCGATTGCCGCCGAAGGTTTCGAGCGCATTCACCGCACCAACCTGGTGGGCATGGGCGTGTTGCCGCTGGAATTCAAGCCGGGCACCAACCGTCACACCCTGGCCATCGACGGCAGCGAAACCTATGACGTGATCGGTGACCGCACACCGCGCGCCGAGCTGACGCTGGTGATCCATCGCAAGAACGGTGAGCGCGTCGATGTGCCGGTGACCTGCCGCCTCGACACCGCCGAAGAAGTGTCGATCTACGAGGCCGGCGGCGTGCTGCAACGCTTCGCCCAGGACTTCCTCGAAGAGTCGGCGGTTGCCGTTTAACGCACGCAATACAGACACGGGACTTCAAGTCCCGTGTCTGCTTTCAGATCAGGAGTAACGAGCACCATGGCTCACGCAGCTCAAATCAAGATTCCAGCTACATACATGCGCGGCGGCACCAGCAAAGGCGTGTTCTTCAGTCTCAAGGACCTGCCTGAAGCGGCGCAAGTCCCGGGCCCGGCCCGCGACGCGTTGCTGCTGCGCGTGATCGGCAGCCCCGACCCGTACGACAAACAAATCGACGGCATGGGCGGCGCGACCTCCAGCACCAGCAAAACCGTGATCCTGTCGAAAAGCACCAAGGCCGATCACGACGTCGATTACCTGTTCGGTCAGGTGTCCATCGACAAGCCCTTCGTTGACTGGAGCGGCAACTGCGGCAACCTGTCGGCGGCGGTCGGTTCGTTCGCGGTCAGCAACGGCCTGGTGGACGCCAGCCGTATCCCGCATAACGGCGTAGCCGTGGTTCGCGTGTGGCAGGCCAACATTGGCAAGACCATCATCGCCCACGTGCCGATCACCAATGGTGAAGTGCAGGAGACCGGCGATTTCGAACTCGACGGCGTGACCTTCCCGGCGGCCGAAGTGCAGATCGAGTTCCTCGATCCGGCAGCGGAAGAAGAGGGCGGCGGCGGTTCGATGTTCCCCACCGGCAACCTGGTCGATGACCTGGAAGTGCCCGGCGTCGGCACCTTCAAGGCGACCATGATCAACGCCGGCATCCCGACGATTTTCGTCAATGCCGAAGACATCGGCTACAAGGGCACCGAGTTGCAGGGCGCGATCAACGGCGACCCGAAAGCCTTGCTGATGTTCGAGACCATCCGTGCCTACGGCGCATTGCGCATGGGCCTGATTGCCAACATCGACGAAGCAGCCAAGCGTCAGCACACGCCGAAAGTCGCCTTCGTGGCCAAGCCGGCGGACTACGTGGCGTCCAGCGGCAAGGCGATTGCCGCAGGCGATGTCGACCTGCTGGTGCGTGCGTTGTCCATGGGCAAGTTGCACCACGCGATGATGGGCACGGCGGCCGTGGCGATCGGTACGGCTGCAGCGATTTCCGGCACTTTGGTGAACCTTGCGGCAGGCGGTATCGAACGCAACGCGGTGCGCTTCGGACACCCGTCCGGCACCCTGCGCGTTGGCGCCGAAGCCAGTCTGGTCAATGGTGAATGGACCGTGAACAAGGCGATCATGAGCCGCAGTGCGCGGGTACTGATGGAAGGGTTTGTGCGGGTGCCGGGGGATTCGTTCTGAACCCGATCTGAAACTCAACACAAGACCCTGTGGGAGCGGGCTTGCTCGCGAAAGCGGTGTGTCAGGCAATGTTGATGTCGACTGACACGGCGCCTTCGCGAGCAAGCCCGCTCCCACAGTTGATCTTCGGTGAGCACGGTATTCGTGTGCGACGCAAATCCAGTGTGGGAGCGAGCCTGCTCGCGATAGGGCCGGAACAGGCGCCGGAGATTTACTTGAAACGCCGCTCCACACCTTTCTCCACGAGAATCTTCGCGGAGATTTCTTCCACGGAAAAATGCGTGGAGTTGATGTGCGGAATGTTTTCGCGGCGGAACAGGTTCTCGACCTCGCGCACCTCGAATTCGCACTGGGCGTAGCTCGAATAGCGGCTGTTGGGCTTGCGCTCGTTGCGAATCGCGGTGAGGCGGTCCGGGTCGATGGTCAGGCCGAACAGCTTGTGCTGGTGGGCGCGCAGGGCGTTTGGCAGTTGCAGGCGCTCCATGTCGTCTTCGGTCAGCGGGTAGTTGGCTGCGCGGATACCGAACTGCATCGCCATATACAGGCACGTCGGCGTCTTACCACATCGCGACACGCCCACTAGTATCAGGTCGGCCTTGTCGTAATAGTGCGTGCGGGCGCCGTCGTCGTTGTCGAGGGCGAAGTTGACGGCCTCGATACGCTCCATGTAATTGGTGTTGGCGCCGATGGAGTGGGACTTGCCGACGGTGTAGGAAGAATGCTCGGTCAGTTCCTGTTCAAGCGGTGCCAGGAACGTCGAGAAAATGTCGATCATGAAACCATTCGAGGTGGCGAGAATCTCACGAATGTCCTGATTGACGATGGTGTCGAAGATAATCGGACGGAAGCCGTCGGTTTCGGCGGCCTTGTTGATTTGTTGTACCATGGCCCGCGCTTTGTCCACGTTGTCGATGTACGGCCGCGTGACTTTGCTGAAGGTAATGTTTTCGAACTGCGCCAGAAGGCTTTGACCCAGGGTTTCGGCGGTAATGCCGGTACCATCGGAGATAAAGAAAGCAGATCGTTTCATTTGCACCTTGGGCCTTAAGCTAGTGACGAATCTTGGATATGATAGGCGCGATTTGCTGGCCGCCAATGGCCCGCATTCTCACTTATTTTCCAGGTCCAGGCCATATAGCCGGCAAATGCTCACTTAAGCAGCCGGTTTCTGAGCTTTTCCAACACAGTTAGTGGAGAGATCACCTTGGTAGAGTACGTAGTTTCCCTCGATAAGCTCGGCAAACACGATGTTGAGCATGTGGGGGGCAAGAACGCATCCCTGGGCGAGATGATCAGCAACCTTGCAGGTGCCGGTGTATCGGTGCCCGGCGGCTTCGCCACGACCGCTCAGGCTTATCGTGATTTCCTGGAGCTGAGCGGCCTGAACAAGCAGATTCACGACGCACTCGATGCACTGGACGTCGATGACGTGAATGCCCTGGCCAAGACCGGTGCCCAGATCCGTCAATGGATCATGGAAGCCGAGTTCCCTGAAAAACTGAATGCCGAAATTCGTACCGCGTTCGCCACGCTGTCCGCCGGCAACCCTGACATGGCCGTGGCCGTGCGCTCTTCCGCTACCGCCGAAGACCTGCCGGACGCTTCCTTCGCCGGTCAGCAGGAAACCTTCCTGAACATCCGTGGTGTCGAAAACGTCATTCGCGCCGCCAAAGAGGTCTTCGCCTCGCTGTTCAACGACCGTGCCATTTCCTACCGCGTGCACCAGGGCTTCGACCACAAGCTGGTTGCCCTGTCGGCCGGCGTGCAGCGCATGGTCCGTTCCGAAACCGGCACCGCCGGCGTGATGTTCACCCTCGATACCGAATCGGGCTTCCGTGACGTGGTGTTCATCACCGGCGCTTACGGTCTGGGCGAAACCGTCGTTCAAGGCGCGGTGAACCCGGATGAGTTCTACGTCCACAAGGGCACGCTGGCGGCCGGTCGTCCGGCCATCCTGCGCCGCAACCTGGGCAGCAAGGCCATCAAGATGATCTACGGCGACGAGGCCAAGGCCGGTCGTTCGGTCAAGACCGTCGACGTGGACAAGGCCGAGCGCGCACGTTTCTGCCTGACCGACGCTGAAGTCAGCGAGCTGGCCAAGCAGGCGATGATCATCGAGAAGCACTACCAGTGCCCGATGGACATCGAGTGGGCCAAGGACGGTGACGACGGCAAGCTGTACATCGTGCAGGCCCGTCCGGAAACCGTGAAGAGCCGCACCCAGGCCAACGTCATGGAACGTTACCTGTTGAAAGAAACCGGTACCGTGCTGGTTGAAGGTCGCGCCATCGGCCAGCGCATCGGCGCCGGCAAGGTCCGCATCATCAAGGACGTGTCCGAGATGGACAAGGTCCAGCCAGGCGACGTACTGGTGTCCGACATGACCGACCCGGACTGGGAACCGGTCATGAAGCGCGCCAGTGCCATCGTCACCAACCGTGGCGGCCGTACTTGCCACGCGGCGATCATTGCCCGTGAGCTGGGTATTCCAGCGGTAGTCGGTTGCGGCAACGCCACCCAGCTGTTGAAAGACGGCCAGGGCGTGACCGTTTCCTGCGCTGAAGGCGACACCGGTTTCATCTTCGAAGGCGAACTGGGCTTCGACATCAAGAAGAACTCCGTGGATGCCATGCCTGAGCTGCCGTTCAAGATCATGATGAACGTCGGCAACCCGGACCGCGCCTTCGACTTCGCGCAACTGCCGAACGCCGGTGTGGGCCTGGCCCGCCTGGAGTTCATCATCAACCGCATGATCGGCGTGCACCCTAAAGCACTGCTGAACTACGACGGTCTGCCGCTGGACATCAAGGAAAGCGTCGACAAACGCATCGCCGGTTACAACGACCCGGTCGGCTTCTACGTCGAGAAACTGGTCGAAGGCATCAGCACCCTGGCGGCTGCGTTCTGGCCGAAGAAGGTCATCGTGCGTCTGTCGGACTTCAAGTCCAACGAATACGCCAACCTGATCGGCGGCAAGCTGTACGAGCCGGAAGAAGAGAACCCGATGCTGGGCTTCCGCGGTGCTTCGCGTTACATCAGCGAGTCGTTCCGCGACTGCTTCGAACTCGAATGCCGCGCCCTCAAGCGCGTGCGCAACGAGATGGGCCTGACCAACGTCGAAATCATGGTGCCGTTCGTTCGTACCCTGGGTGAAGCGAGCCAGGTGGTGGATCTGCTGGCGGAAAACGGTCTGGCCCGTGGCGAAAACGGCCTGCGCGTGATCATGATGTGCGAACTGCCGTCCAACGCCATCCTGGCCGAAGAATTCCTCGAGTTCTTCGACGGTTTCTCCATCGGTTCCAACGACCTGACCCAGCTGACCCTGGGCCTGGACCGCGATTCCGGTATCATCGCGCACCTGTTCGACGAGCGTAATCCGGCGGTCAAGAAGCTGCTGGCCAACGCCATTGCCGCCTGCAACAAGGCCGGCAAGTACATCGGCATCTGCGGTCAGGGTCCTTCGGACCACCCGGACCTGGCCAAGTGGCTGATGGAGCAGGGCATTGAAAGCGTTTCGTTGAACCCGGACTCCGTACTGGAAACCTGGTTCTTCCTGGCAGAGGGTCAGGCGCAGGCTTGACCCCATGTGAACGGGCCGCTCACATGCCTTTGTAGGAGCGAGCCTGCTCGCGATGGACGTCAACGATCACGCGTTTATCCTGGATAAACGCGGTGTCCTGAAGTTTTTCGCGAGCAAGCTCGCTCCTACAGGGGTGATGCAGTGTCAGTGAGCGGACGTTTTAGAGATTCAAGCAGGGCGGGCTCCTCCGGATGCCGCCCTTTTTTGTGCAAGAGATTATGCAAAGCAGCAGCAACCTATTTCCTGTCGCCCTGATCAGCGCCGAACGGCGCGGCGATCTGAGCGAAGATGTGTATCGCTTGAAACCCGGTAACAGCCCCGACTTCACTGTCGAACTGGCTGTGACACGCCTTGGCATGGCCGATGAGCCGTCATCCCGTGGTGTGCCGGTGATCCTGCTGCACGGCAGCTTTTCCAATCGCCGGTTCTGGTTTTCTCCCAAGGGCCTGGGGTTGGGCGCCTATCTGGCCCGCTTGGGGTTCGACGTCTGGATTCCGGAAATGCGCGGCCATGGCCTGTCCCAGCGTAACCACGACTACCGCAAGAACCGGGTCGCCGACTACGCACGCTATGACCTGCCGGCCATCGGCGCGTTCGTGCGTGAACAGAGCGGGCAGGTTCCACACTGGATCGGTCACTCGCTGGGCGGTACCACACTGGCCGCAGCGCTGGGTGGCGAGTACATCGGTGAGCCGGTGGTGGCCTCGGCGGCTTTTTTCGGTACACAAGTCAGCCGCACCTACTGGCCATTGAAGATTCCACCGGTGGAGTGGAGCAGTCGCTTCATTCTCAAGCGTTTTGCCCAGTTGTCCGGAGCAAGGCTCAAGCGCGGCCCGGAGGACGAACCGATCGGCCTGGCCCTGGAAAGCATGCGCTGGTTCGGTCTGTTCGGGCGCTTTGGCGATGCCGATAAAGACTGGTGGGCCGGTTTGGCCGAGGTCAGGTTGCCGGTGCTCGCCGTGAGTGCAGCGGGTGATCATCAGGACCCGGCGTGGGCGTGCCGCAAACTGTTCGAGCAGTTCGGTTCCGAGCACAAGCAATTTATCAATCTGGGTCGTGATCAGGGTTTCAGCGACAATTTCGGTCACGTTGAAATGCTCGTCAGCAAACCTGCCCAAGCTGAAGTCTGGCCATTGGTGACCCGCTGGCTGGCGGATCAGCAGACACCCTTGTTGGGTGAGCAAGGGGATTTGGCCGCGGCGGTTTGAGCCTGATGCTCTAACAAGGGCATTTCGCTCCGGTCGGCTTGCGGCTAAGATATGACGCATTGAGCTGTTCCAGTCACTTTGCGTGATTGAGTCATCACTGATGTTCGTGCTGTCTTCCTCTTTAACAGGAGTTTCTCGATGAACCATTACCTCACGCCTGACCTGTGCGACGCCTATCCGGAGCTGGTGCAGGTGCTGGAACCGATGTTCAGCAATTTCGGCGGCCGTGATTCCTTCGGTGGCGAAATCGTGACCATCAAGTGCTTCGAAGACAACTCGCTGGTCAAGGAGCAAGCCGAGCTCAAGGGTAATGGCAAGGTCCTGGTCGTCGATGGTGGCGGTTCCCTGCGCCGTGCGTTGCTGGGCGATATGATCGCCGAGAAAGCCGCGAAAAACGGCTGGGAAGGCCTGGTGATCTATGGTTGCATCCGTGACGTCGACGTCATCGCGCAAACCGATCTGGGGGTTCAGGCGCTGGCCAGCCACCCGATGAAAACCGACAAGCGCGGTATCGGCGATCTCAACGTTGCCGTGACCTTCGCCGGCGTGACCTTCCATCCGGGCCATTACATCTATGCGGACAACAACGGCGTGATCATCTCTCCCAGCCCCTTGAAAATGCCTGAATAAAAGCGGCTGCAGACCAGAGGAGTGCGGATGTTCGAGGAAGAAAACGCGCAATGGGGGCTGGTGCATGCCCTGGTGCTGGACGGTAGAGGCGGTGCGCGTTCGATTGCCCGGACTGAACTTGACGACTTGCAGTTGCAGGCCCATGAAAGCCTGTGGTTGCACTGGGATCGCAGTCATCCGCAAACCCGGACCTGGCTACGCAAATCCAGCGGTCTGAGCGAATTCAGCTGTGACCTGTTACTCGAAGAAAACACCCGTCCGCGACTTTTGCAGCTTTCGGACGGCGAACTGCTGCTGTTTTTGCGCGGGGTCAATCTGAACCCCGGTGCCGAGCCGGAAGACATGGTGTCGGTGCGGATCTTCGGTTCTGCCCAGCGTGTCATTTCCCTGCGTTTGCGTCCGTTGCGTGCCACTGACGAGTTGCTGGTGCAACTGTCCGAGGGCAAGGGGCCGAAAACCGCGTCCGAACTCATCCTGTGCATGGCGCAGTACCTCACCAACAAGGTGCAGGATCTGGTCAGCTGTCTCTCGGAAGTGGTCGATGAGGAAGAGGAAAAGCTGGATGCCGACGAACGGTATACGCCTGAACACGGGGCGGTTTTGCAGATTCGTCGGCGGGCGGCAGCGTTGAAGCGCTTTCTTGCTCCGCAGCGGGATATTTTCGGGCAGTTGACGCGAATCAAGTTGCCTTGGTTCGTCGAGGACGACGCTGATTACTGGAACGAATTGAATAACAGCCTGACCCGCTACCTCGAGGAACTGGAACTGACCCGGGAGCGGGTGGGGCTGGTCCTGGAGGCTGAAGACCGTCGCTTGAGCGTGCGCATGAACCGCACGATGTATCGCTTCGGGATCATCACCGGGATCTTTTTGCCCATGAGTTTTCTGGCCGGGCTTTTGGGGATCAACGTCGGTGGCATTCCATTCTCTGCCAGCCCTTACGGTTTTCTGATCGCCTGCCTGATGATGGTTTCGGTGGCGCTGGGGCAGTGGTGGTTGTTCCGACGTTTGCGTTGGGTCTGAGGGAAAGCATGTGACCCGACCAAAACTGACCGCGTCTCCCACAGACATCACGAGAGGTGCGTATGCACGATCCGTTTGAACAGTCTTTGCGCGACATGCTCAACGCCTCACCGTCCACCCGGGACGACGATGCGTGTCTGGGGCGTGTTCTGAAAACCGCCAACCGCCAGGTCGGCGCCGGTGATTTGTTCAGCTTGCTGGGGCGCTGGTTGCCCGCACTGATGATTGCCCTGAATAACGGATCGGCCCATGTCTCGCCGGTATCCCGTCTCCGTAAACCTGCTGCCCGCACTGCTGATAAGGCTGATTGAATATGGAACTTGATCTCTGGACACAGAGCCTCGTCACTGCAATGACTGCGTTGTGGACCAAGGTTGCGAACTTCATTCCAAACCTGTTCGGCGCTCTGGTTGTGCTGCTGTTGGGTTTTGTCGTGGCCAAACTGCTGGACACCTTGCTTTCCAAATTGCTCGCCAAACTGGGCCTGGACCGCTTGATGGGCGGCACTGGCCTGACCAAGCTGATGTCCCGCGCCGGCCTGCAGGTTCCCATTTCGACCCTGATCGGCAAGATCGTCTATTGGTTCGTTCTGCTTATTTTTCTGGTTTCTGCCGCAGAATCCCTTGGACTTGAGCGAGTATCAGCTACGCTGGATATGCTTGCGCTGTATTTGCCGAAAGTATTCGGCGCGGCGCTGGTGTTGCTGGTCGGTGTTTTGCTGGCGCAACTGGCCAACGGGCTGGTGCGCGGAGCGGCAGAAGGCGTGGGGCTGGACTATGCTTCGGGGCTTGGACGAATTGCCCAGGGCCTGGTGATCATCATCAGTATTTCGGTGGCGATCAGCCAGTTGGAGGTCAAGACCGACCTGCTGAACCACGTGATCGTGATTGTGCTGATAACCGTTGGTCTGGCGGTAGCGCTGGCCATGGGGCTGGGAAGCCGGGAAATTGCCGGCCAGATTCTTGCGGGAATCTACGTGCGTGAGCTGTATCAGGTTGGGCAACAAGTGCGTGTTGGCGAGGTCGAAGGCCAGATCGAAGAGATCGGCACGGTTAAAACCACATTGCTGACCGATGAGGGTGAGCTAGTCTCTCTTTCCAATCGGATCCTCCTCGAGCAGCATGTGAGTAGCCGCTAACCCGGCAAACCCTGCTAATGTATGCCGCCGCAAAATGCCAGCTGACGCTGGCTGCGGAGGATATTGACCTGACTGTCGGCCCGACTTGTTTTGAATAAAGCTCAATCGCTATCCATGCGCTACGACCCCCGCGAGCTCTCTGATGAGGAGTTGGTCGCGCGCTCGCATACCGAGCTGTTTCACGTAACACGCGCCTACGAAGAACTGATGCGGCGTTACCAGCGAACATTATTTAATGTGTGCGCAAGATATCTCGGGAACGATCGCGATGCAGACGATGTCTGTCAGGAGGTCATGTTGAAGGTGCTGTATGGCCTGAAGAACTTCGAGGGTAAATCGAAGTTCAAGACATGGCTATATAGCATCACGTACAACGAGTGCATCACACAGTATCGCAAGGAACGGCGAAAGCGTCGCTTGATGGACGCATTGAGTCTTGACCCCCTCGAGGAAGCGTCCGAAGAAAAGACGCCGAAACCTGAGGAAAAAGGCGGACTTGATCGCTGGTTGGTGTATGTGAACCCGATTGATCGTGAAATTCTGGTGCTACGATTTGTCGCAGAACTGGAGTTTCAGGAAATCGCAGACATCATGCATATGGGTTTGAGCGCAACAAAAATGCGGTACAAACGCGCTCTAGATAAATTGCGTGAGAAATTTGCAGGCATTGCTGAAACTTAGTTCAGCGCAAATATCTCTTACGTGTAGGCAAGTTCTGTTAGACTTGCCGCCGAGTTGTCCCCCGGTTTGCGGGACTGCTTCACAATCACCAGATGGGGATTTAACGGATGAAACTGAAAAACACCTTGGGCTTGGCCATTGGTTCTCTTATTGCCGCCACTTCCATCGGCGCTCTGGCACAGGGCCAAGGCGCAGTTGAAATCGAAGGCTACGCAAAGAAGCAATATTTCGATAGCGACCGTAACTTCAAGAACGACGGCATCCTGCCGGGTGGTTCGATCGGTTACTTCCTGACAGACGACGTTGAACTGCGTCTGGCCTACGACGAAGTGCACAATGCCCGTGCAAACGATGGCAAGAACGTTAAGGGCGCGAACACCGCTCTGGACGCTCTGTACCACTTCAACAACCCAGGCGACATGCTGCGTCCTTACGTCTCGGGCGGTTTCTCCGACCAGAGCATCGACCAGAACGGCTCGAACGGTCGTAACCGTTCCACCTTCGCCAACGTTGGCGGCGGTGCCAAGCTGTACTTCACCGACAACTTCTACGCCCGTGCTGGCGTTGAAGCTCAGTACAACATCGACCAGGGCAACACCGAGTGGGCTCCTAGCGTCGGTCTCGGTGTGAACTTCGGTGGCGGCAGCAAGCCAGCTGCTGCTCCAGTTCCAGCTCCTGAAGTTTGCTCTGACAGCGACAACGATGGCGTTTGCGACAACGTTGACAAGTGCCCAGACACCCCAGCTAACGTAACTGTTGACGCTGACGGCTGCCCGGCAGTTGCTGAAGTTGTTCGTGTTGAGCTGGACGTGAAGTTCGACTTCGACAAGTCGGTAGTCAAGCCAAACAGCTACGGCGACATCAAGAACCTGGCTGACTTCATGAAGCAGTACCCATCCACCAGCACTACTGTTGAAGGTCACACTGACTCCGTCGGTCCTGACGCTTACAACCAGAAACTGTCCGAGCGTCGTGCAAACGCCGTTAAACAAGTTCTGACCAACCAGTACGGTGTTGAATCGTCCCGCGTTCAGTCCGTTGGCTACGGCGAATCCCGCCCAGTTGCTGACAACAAAACTGAAGCTGGTCGCGCTGTTAACCGTCGCGTAGAAGCGCAGGTTGAAGCTCAAGCTAAGTAATTAGCCCGCAGCTCTGAGAAAAGCCCGGCTCAGGCCGGGCTTTTCTTTGCCTGCGATTTGGTGAGGAGGGACGCGTCAGGCGCGCTGACTTCCAACATTGATGTCGACGGACAGAGCCTCTTCTCGAGCAGGCTCGCTCCCGCAGGAGGAGATGGCGTTGGCAGCGACTGCGCCAATCACCAGAATTGCCGGGCTTTTCAACTCGAAGGCACAGGCATCTTCCTCCATTGCCATCAGGTTGCTTCGACATTCCCGTTGATGCGGCAACGATGCATTTTCAATCATTGCCACCGGCGTATCTGCCGCCATTGCGCCTGCCAGCAGTTGCTCACGGATCTCGCTGAGCTTTGCCACCCCCATGTAGATCACCAGTGTCGTGCCGCCTTGGGCCAGCGCTTGCCAGTTCAGGCTGCTGTCATCCTGAGTGTGGGCGGTCACCAGCGTTACCCCTCGTGCCACGCCGCGCAGGGTCAATGGAATATCGCATTGCGTCGCGCCCGCCAGGCCGGCGGTGATGCCATTGACCAGCTCAACCTCGACACCACGCTCGCGCAACCACTGCGCTTCTTCACCGCCACGCCCGAAGATGCACGGGTCGCCACCCTTGAGGCGCACCACGCATTTGCCCTGACGGGCATAACGCAACATCAGGCGATGGATAAAGGCTTGCGGCGTTGAACGACAGCCGCCGCGCTTGCCCACCGCAATTATCCGCGCGCCGGGGCAGTGCTCCAGCACCGCGACGTTGACCAGATCGTCGATCAGCACGACATCCGCCTCTCTCAACGCCCGAACGGCTTTGAGGGTCAGTAATTCAGGATCACCGGGACCTGCACCCACCAGCCAGACTTTTGCGCTCATAGTGTTTTCCTCACGAGATGGCGGCTTGCGGCTGCGCGGTGGCGGCCAACAAACGCTTGATTTCCGGGACGCAGGAGCCGCATTGCGTGCCACAACCCAATTCTTGTTTCAACCCCGGCAAGTCCAGGCCGCGGCGGATGCCGGCGCAGACCGCGTTTTGGCTGACGTTTTTGCAGTTGCACAGGGTTTTGTTACCGATCGCTTCGGCGTCAACCTGGCCCGGTGGGGCACTCAAGGGCGCGAGCAGCCAGCGCCGTAGCTGTTCATCGGCGCGACCTTCGAGCCAGAGGTTTTGCAGCCAGTGCCGGGCGAGGGTTTCACCCGCCAGGCGGATCGCGGTGATCCGGCCGTTCTCGATCCGCACCCGCTTACCGATGGAGCGTCGTGGATCGTCGTAGGCCAGCACCGGTCCGTCGTTGAGCCCCAGGCATTGATCGATATCGCGCAGCAGTTGCGGATCTGGCGCCGTGGCGCTGGCAGCGCGTATCAGCAGCGCAGGGCGCTCACGACCGGTAAGGCTGAGGCTGACGTAGGAAAACGTCTCGCAGAGGGGGCGTAGCGTCTCAAAGTGTTGTTGGACATCGCCCTCTATCAGCGCGAAAAGGTGCCAAGGCAATTGCACCGGTTCCAGGCGCACGCCGCTGTGTTTGAGCTCCGGTTGTTTCGACAACGGGTCGAAGGCGGGCAGGGTGAGGCTGTTCACGCCCCCCTTGAGAAAACGGTCACCAAAATGCATCGGCAAGAAGGCTTGGCCCGGACGTACGCTGTCGTCACTGGCGACCGGCACGATCACCGCGCCGCGGCGGCTTTTCAGGCTGATCAAATCGCCCGTTTGCAGGCGATGCCTGCGCAGCTCATCCGGGTGCAGGCTCAATACGGCTTCACTGACATGGCCGAACAACTGCGCGGCGGTGCCGGTGCGGCTCATACCGTGCCACTGATCGCGCAGACGACCGGTGATCAGCGTCAGCGGGAAGCGCGCATCCCGTTGTTCCTTGGCGGCGCGATACGGATCGGCCACGAACTGCGCGCGTCCGCTGGAAGTCGGGAAAATGCCGTCGAGATAGAGGCGCGCGGTACCTGCGCTGGACCCCGCAGGAAAGGGCCATTGTTGCGGGCCGATGGTGTCGATCAACCCGTGGCTGATCCCGGACAAATCCAGATCCCGGCCCCGTGTCAGCTGTTTGTATTCGTCGAAGACCTGCGCCGGGGTGTCAAAGGCAAACAGGCTGGTGGCTTGCGGACGCAGATGTTTCTCCAGGCGCTGTGCGAAATCCACCGTGATCGTCCAGTCTGGGCGCGCTTCGCCTGGTGCGACGATAGCGCGGCGGACGTGGGAAATACGCCGTTCGGAGTTGGTCACCGTGCCGTCCTTTTCGCCCCAACTGGCGGCGGGCAACAACAGGTCGGCAAACCTGGCGGTTTCGGTGGTGCGAAAGGCCTCCTGCAAGACCACGAACGGGCAGGCCTCCAGTGCCGCGCGCACGGCAGCCTGATCGGGAAGAGACTGCGCGGGGTTGGTGCAGGCGATCCACAAGGCTTTGATCTTGCCGCTGCCCACCTGCTCAAACAACTCGATGGCAGTCAGCCCCGGGTTTTCAGGCAGTTGGTCAACACCCCAGTAAGCGGCAACGTCGGCACGGTGCTCAGGGTTGGCGGCGTCCCGATGGCCCGGCAGCAGGTTGGACAGGCTACCGGTTTCCCGCCCGCCCATGGCATTCGGCTGACCGGTCAAGGAGAAAGGACCTGCACCGGGACGGCCAATCTGCCCAGTGGCCAGGTGCAGATTGATCAGAGCACTGTTTTTCGCACTGCCGGCGGTGGACTGGTTCAACCCCATGCACCACAGCGACAGAAAAGACGGTGAAGTACCGATCCACTCGGCACATTGCTGCAATTGCCCAACGCTGATTCCGCAGAGCTGCGAGACCATCTGCGGTGTGTAATCGCGCACCAGTTTCTTCAGCTCGGGCAAGCCTTCGGTATGGTCCTTGATGAAGTCACGGTCGATCCAGTCTTCCCACAGCAGCAGATGCAAAATCCCGTGGAACAAGGCGACATCGGTGCCAGGCAAAATCGCCAGGTGCAGGTCAGCCAGATCGCAGGTGTCTGTCCGGCGTGGGTCAATGACGATGACTTTCATCTGCGGCCGGCGGGATTTGGCCTCTTCCAGTCGGCGAAACAGTACCGGGTGGGCGTAGGCCATGTTACTGCCGACGATCATCACGCAATCGCTCAATTCCAGGTCTTCATAACTGCATGGCGGGGCGTCGGCGCCCAGGCTGCGCTTGTAGCCGACCACTGCTGACGACATGCACAGCCGTGAATTGCTGTCGATGTTATTGGTGCCCACCAGCGCCCGAGCCAGTTTGTTGAAGGCGTAGTAGTCCTCGGTCAGCAACTGCCCGGAAATGTAGAACGCCACGCTGTCCGGGCCATGCTCGGCAATGGTTTGGGCGAAAACGCTGGCGGCGTGATCAAGCGCGCTATCCCAGTCGGTGCGGCTGCGCGCCAGGCCTTTGTCCAGGCGCAGTTCCGGGTACAGCGCCCTTGCTGTCAAGTCGCCGGTCAAATGCAGGGTTGATCCCTTGCTGCACAACTTGCCGAAATTGGCCGGGTGTGCCGGATCGCCGCTGACGCCGAGGATGCGCTCGCCGTCATGCTCGATCAGCACGCCGCAGCCGACCCCGCAATAGCAGCAGGTGGACGCGGTGATCTGGCGGTCCATCAGCCTGCGTCCCGCAAGGCCAGCATCACTCGGCCATTTTCGACCCGCGCCGGGTGGTGGTGGGCGCAGCCGACGTCCGGGGCCAGGGCTTCGCCGCTTTCCAGATCGATTTGCCAGTTGTGCAGTGGGCAGGCCACGCGTTTGCCGTAGATCAAACCCTGGGACAGCGGTCCGCCCTTGTGCGGGCAACGGTCGTCGAGGGCGAACACTTCATCGTCGCTGGTACGAAAAATCGCGATGTCGCCTTTAGGGCCGGCAACGATCCGCGAGCCCAGGGCATTGATTTCATCCAGTGCGCAGATATCCAGCCAGTTCATGCCAGCACCTCCAGGTTTTTCACGGGGATGACGTCGAATTCTTTTTTCAGTTGTGGCTGTTCCAGGCGTTCCTTCCACGGGTCTTGTTCGAACGACAGGGAGAACTGCAGGCGATCGTTGAGCGCCTTGCGCCGCTCTGGGTCCTCAAGCACGGCTTTCTTGATGTGGTCCATGCCGACCCGTTGCAGGTAGTGCACGGTTCGCTCGAGGTAGAAGGCTTCTTCGCGATAGAGCTGCAGGAATGCGCCGTTGTATTCGCGGACTTCTTCGGCGGTTTTCAGTTTGACGAAGAATTCCGCGACTTCGGTCTTGATCCCGCCGTTGCCGCCGATGTACATCTCCCAGCCGGAATCGACGCCGATGATGCCTACGTCCTTGATGCCCGCTTCCGAGCAGTTGCGCGGGCAACCGGAGACAGCCAGTTTCACTTTGTGCGGCGACCACATGTTGAACAGGTCATGTTCCAGTTCAATGCCAAGTTGTGTGGAGTTCTGGGTGCCAAAGCGGCAGAACTCGCTGCCGACGCAGGTCTTAACGGTGCGGATGGATTTGCCGTAGGCATGTCCGGACGGCATGTCCAGGTCTTTCCAGACGCCTGGCAAGTCCTGCTTCTTGATCCCCAGCAAGTCGATGCGCTGGCCGCCGGTGACCTTGACCATCGGCACGTTGTACTTGTCGGCAACGTCGGCAATGCGCCGCAGTTCCGAAGGATTGGTCACACCGCCCCACATCCGTGGGACTACCGAGTAGGTGCCGTCTTTCTGAATGTTGGCGTGGGCGCGTTCGTTGATCAGGCGCGATTGCGGATCATCCTTGGCTTCCCCTGGCCAGGTGGAAATCAGGTAGTAGTTGAGCGCCGGCCGGCAGGTGGCGCAGCCGTTGGGTGTACGCCAGTTCAGGTAGCTCAGGGTGCCGGCGATGGTCAGCAAGTGTTGCTCGCGGATGGCCTGGCGGATTTGCCCGTGGTTGAGGTCGCTGCAGCCGCAGATGGCCTTTTCGCTTTTCGGTTTGACGTCGGCGGCGCCGCCCACGGTGTTGATCAGGATCTGCTCCACCAAACCCGCGCACGAACCGCAGGAGCTGGCAGCCTTGGTGTGTTTCTTCACTTCGTCGACACTGAACAGCCCGTGTTCCTGAATGGCCTTGACGATGGTGCCTTTGCACACGCCGTTGCAGCCGCAGACTTCGGCCGTATCGGCCATGCTCATGGCTTTGTCCTGGCCCTGATGCCCGACGTCGCCAAGCGCATTTTCACCGAACATCAAGTGATCGCGGATCTCGCCGATGGCGTGGTTTTCACGGATCTGCCGGAAATACCAGCCGCCATCGGCCGTATCGCCGTACAGGCAGGCGCCGACCAGCACGTCGTCCTTGATCACCAGTTTCTTGTAGACCCCGCCAATCGGGTCGGAGAGGGTGATGGTCTCGGTGCCTTCACCGCCCATGAAGTCGCCGGCGGAAAACAGATCGATGCCGGTGACTTTCAATTTGGTCGAGGTCACCGACCCCTTGTAAGTGGCAAAACCCAGTTGGGCGAGGTGGTTGGCGCAGACTTTGGCCTGTTCGAACAGTGGCGCCACCAGACCGTAGGCGATGCCGCGGTGGCTGGCGCACTCGCCGATGGCGTAGATCCGCGGGTCATAGGTTTGCAGGGTGTCGTTGACCAGAATCCCGCGGTTGCACGGAATGCCGGATTTCTCCGCCAGTTCGGTATTGGGGCGAATGCCGGCGGCCATCACCACCAGGTCAGCGGGGATGATGTCGCCGTTCTTGAATTGCACCGAACCGACCCGGCCATTGCCCGCGTCGTGCAAGGCCTGGGTTTGCTCGCACAGACGGAAATGCAGGCCGCGAGACTCCAGGGCGGTTTGCAGCAGCTGGCCGCTGGTCTTGTCCAGTTGACGCTCCAGCAGCCACTCGCCGATATGCACCACGGTGACGTGCATGCCCCGCAGCATCAGGCCGTTGGCGGCCTCCAGGCCGAGCAGGCCGCCGCCGATCACCACGGCGTGCCGGTAGGTTTTCGCGGTGTCGATCATGGCCTGGGTATCGGCGATGTCGCGGTAGCCGATCACGCCCTCGAGGGTGTTGCCGGGAATGGGCAGGATGAAAGGCGTCGAGCCGGTGGCGATCAGCAGGCGATCGTATTCGGCTTCACTGCCGTCTTCGGCAATGACCCGGCGCTTGACCCGGTCGATCTCCACCACTTTGCGGTTGAGCAGCAGTTTGATGTTGTTGTCCAGGTACCAGTCCAGGTCGTTGAGCACGATCTCCTCGAAGGTCTGTTCGCCCGCCAGCACCGGCGACAACAGGATGCGGTTGTAGTTGGTGTGCGGTTCGGCGCCGAAGACCGTGATGTCGTACAGCTCAGTGCTCAGCTTGAGCAGTTCTTCCAGGGTCCGGACCCCGGCCATGCCGTTGCCGATCATCACCAGTTTTAGTTTTTTCATCAGGTTCTCCGGGGAGTCCAGGCCTGCCTCATCAGGGTTCAGGCCATGCTCGACAAATTTTGCGCAAACAAAAAAAGGCGTCCCGCTAGTTGCCTAGCGAGGACGCCTTTGTCCTGGTCCCGTTCTCTCGGGAAGTGCAGCCTTCGTCGTTGAAGCCTGCGCTTTATGTCTGTTGAAAAGGGTTATGCAGTGGTTGTGCCAAGTTGCTCAGGCCCCGTGTTTGTTGGCTTTCTTCCCGTTCGCAAGGGCAGGGCTGCGAGGGAGTGCACCGATTAAAGGCGCGTTGCCCGCTAATGGAGCGCCACCACCAGCAGCACCAGGTTGAGCAGCAGCGATACCAGCGCCAATGTCCGCCAGACTTTCAGCGGCTCGCGCTCCAGCAAGGGTTTTGGGCGTACGCTCAAACTGCGGCGTTCGCCTTGCTCGATCAACAGCAGCCATTCTTCCGCCGTTTCGAAACGCTGTTCAGGTGCCGCAGCTACGGCGCGCTCCAGGTGATGGGCGATCCAGTCCGGCAGGTCGGGCCGGTAGCGGCTGGCGTTGACCGGGAGACCAAACCTCGGACGCTGGAACGCTTCGATTTCGCCATAGGGATAGTGCCCGGTGAGCAGGAAATACAAGGTCACACCAACGGCATAGAGGTCCTGCTGTGGCGTCGGCATGTCGCCACGAAAGGCTTCCGGTGCGATGTAACTGGGTGTGCCCGGCAAAGCCCAGGGCAGGTCTTGCGAGAGACCGGGGCAGTAGGCGAGGCCGAAATCCAGCAGGCGCAGTTCACCGTCGTCCCCCAGCAACAGGTTTTCCGGTTTGATATCGCGATGCAGAATCTGCCGTCGATGCAGCAAGCCGACCGCTCGCAGCAAGCGTTCGGCGATGTCTTGCCACTGGGGCAGCGGCAACGGTCCGTTTTGCTCATGCCGGTGCGCCAGGGTAGCGCCCGAATATTCGCGCATCACGTAGTACAAATGCTGACGCTGACTGGCGGCATGCACTTCGGGAAAATGCCGGCCGGCCACGCGTTTGAGAAACCACTCTTCCGACAGCAACGCTTGCCCGGCCTGGTGATCGTCGTGCAGGCGCCCCGGCAGGGTTTTCAGCAGCCAGGGTCGTTGCTGAGTGTCGCGCACGCGATAAAGCAGCGATTGCTGGCTCTGTGCGACGATCCCTTCGACCTGCCAGCCCTCGAACACCTGGCCCGGTTTCAGGGCCGGCGGCAGCGGCCATTGCTGCAAGTGCATCAATGCATCGCCAATGCTCGCTTCACCGAGGGCGTCGACCCGCACCAGCAAGGCGCTGGCGTTGTCCTGGCTGCCTGCCAGGTGTGCGGCATTGACCAGGGTTTGCGCTGCGCTGTGCAAGTCCGGTTGATCACGCAGGATCGCCGCAATGGCGGTATCGCCCAGGACGGCCCAGATGCCGTCGCTGAGCAGGACGAAACTTTCATCGGGGCGCAATTCACCGTCGAGAAAATCCAGCACCAGATGTTGATCGAGGCCCAGCGCCCGTTTCAGCACATGCTGCATGCCCGGCTGGTCCCAGACGTGATCCTCGCTGATTCGCTGCAATCGGTCGGCGTGCCAGCGGTACACCCGGCAATCGCCGACATGCGCCAGGGTAAAACGCCGGCCACGCAGGACCAGCGCACTGAGGGTGGTCAGCAGCGGTTGTCCGCCGCCGTTGGCCTGCAACCAGCGGTTTTGCGCCAGCAACAGGCGATCAAGTGCCTGCGCCACGCTCCAGGTTTCCGGCGTGGCGTAGTAATCCAGCGCCAGGGCCTGCAGCGTCGAACGGGCCGCCAGGCCGCCATCGGCGCACTGGCTGACACCGTCGGCGATGGCGAACAGGTAGCCTTTGCTCGCCGCCAGCGCCGGGGCCGGCGTGACGAGGCGCAGGGCATCCTGGTTCTCCTCGCGCGGACCGATGGCGCTGGCTTCGGCGAAACTCAGTTGCAGGCTCATCGAGGCGTCAGACCCGCGCAGCCGTCACGGCCGCCGAACCCCAGGTGGTTCTCCAGCGCCGTTTCACGCCGTGCAGGCCGAACCAGGCGAGAATGCCGAGGCTGGCGAACAACCACAGCGCCAGTTGATAGCTGCCAGTGCTTTGTTTGATCGCGCCCATGCCGGCCGCGAGGGCAAAGCCACCGATGCCGCCGGCCATGCCGATCAGGCCGGTCATCACACCGATCTCCCGACGAAAACGCTGCGGCACCAACTGGAATACCGCGCCATTGCCGGCACCCAGGCCGAGCATGGTGCAGACGAAAAGTGCGAGTGCGGCGTAGGAATTCGGCAGGTTGAAACCGACTGCGGTGATGCAGATCGCCGCGACGGTGTACATCGCCAACAAGGTCCGAATGCCACCGAACCGGTCAGCCAGCGCGCCGCCCAAGGGGCGCATGAGGCTACCGCCGAACACGCAGGCCGCCGTGTAGTACCCGGCCGTCACCGGGCTCAGGCCGTACTGGTCGTTGAAATAGCCGGGCAGGGCGCTGGCCAGGCCGATGAAGCCGCCGAACGTCACGCTGTAGAAAAACATGAACCACCAGCTGTCACGGTCGCCCAGGGCCTTGAAGTAGTCGGCCATGGATTTGGCTTTTGGTCGCTCGGGGGCGTTTTTCGCCATCCAGGCAAAGACGATCAGGGTCAGGATCAGCGGAATCAGGGCGAAGCCGAACACGTTGCTCCAGCCAAACGCTGCCGCCAGTACCGGAGCGATCAAGGCGGCGAACACCGTCCCCGAGTTCCCGGCGCCTGCGATGCCCATGGCCTTGCCTTGATGCTGCGGCGGATACCACTGCGAGGCCAGGGGCAGGGCAACGGCAAAGGATGCGCCGGCCATGCCGAGGAACAGGCCCAGCACAAGCGCTTGCTCGTAGCTGTGGATGCCGAGCTTCCAGGCGCCGAACAGCGCGCAGATCACGATGACCTGGCCGATCAGACCGGCGGTTTTGGGCGACAGGCGATCAGCCAGCATCCCCATGACAAAACGCAAGACCGCCCCGGCCAGAATCGGCGTGGCAACCACCAGCCCGCGTTGCTGTGTCGTCAGGTGCAGGTCGGCGGCGATCTGTACCGCCAGAGGGCCGAGCAGGTACCAGACCATGAAGCTCAGGTCGAAATAGAGGAAGGCTGCGAACAATGTGGGGGTATGGCCGGATTTCCAGAAGCTTGAATTCATTGCGCACCTCAGCTGTGAAGAGTCTCGAAAGGAGTCATGAGCTTGCAGGTGGGGCGCCGCTACGGCCGCTCCACCGGCCCCGTGCTCTGGGGCCAAAACGAAAAAACGCCGCCACCCGATCCGCCAAGGGCAAATGAGGTGAGCGACGTCTTTGTCGTAGGTGGGGCAACCGCCGTTGGTTACCTGTGGTGATTACTTAGCCAGATCTGTGCCAACAACCGAAACCGGGTCGCTGCCATCGCGAGCAAGCTCGCTCCCACAGGTGATTTGTGTTCGACGCCATTCCCCTGTGGGAGCGAGCTTGCTCGCGATGGCGTCCTCACAGGCGCCACAGCACTTCAGCCAAGCAACTCGCTCATGGCAATAATCTGCTCCGCCACTTGAATCAGCTTCTGCTGGCGGCTCATCGCCTGGCGGCGCATCAGTGTGTAGGCCTCTTCTTCGTTACAGTCCTTCATTTTCATCAGCAGCCCTTTGGCCAGCTCGATGCGCTTGCGCTCGGCCAGTTGCTGGTCGCGGGCCTGCAACTGGGCACGCAAGGCCTGATCGCTTTCGAAGCGTGCCATGGCCACATCGAGAATCGGCTGCAGGCGTTGTGCGTGAATGCCTTCGACGATGTAGGCACTGACCCCGGACTTGATCGCCTGGCGCATCACATCGGGGTCATGCTCGTCGGTGAACATCACAATCGGTCGTGGCTGGTCGCGAGTGACCAGCACCACTTGTTCCATGACATCGCGGCCTGGTGACTCGGTATCGATCAGAATCACGTCCGGACGCACCGTTTCGACGCGTTCGGGCAAGTCGATGGTCAGGCCGGACTCATCGATCACTTCGAACCCGGCCTCGGTCAGGGCGGCCTTCAGGCGTCCGACTTTTTTCGCGGTGTCGTTGATCAGCAGGATACGCAGCATGTTCGTCGTCTCCTGTCAGCGGCTGGCGGATCGGTGTGAGCTGTCGCTCATGGCGTGCAGTTTGAAGCTGCGGGCATAACCGGCCGGGTCCGAACCGTCCCAGATCTTGCCGTCGATCAATTGACTGCTACGCATCTCCTTGCCCTGTGCCGCGACACCTACCGCGCCGGCCGCTTCACGGTACAAGTCTAGTTGATGGACTTGACGGGCCACGGCGAGGTAATCCGGATCATCGCGCAACAAGCCCCAGCGACGGAACTGGGTCATGAACCACATACCGTCGGACAGGTACGGCAGATTGACCTCGCCTTCACCATGCAAGCGCAGGGCGTGCGGGTCTTGCCAGCGATTGCCCAGGCCATCGACATAGTCGCCCAGCAGGCGCGGCTCGATGCATTCCAGCGGCGCATCCAGGTATTGCGCGGCACTGAGCAGTTGCGCGGTGCTGCGACGATTTTCGTTGCTTTGTTCGATGAAGCGGCTGGCTTCCAGAATCGCCATCACCAACACCCGCGCGGTATTGGGATATTGCTCGACGAACGCACGGGTGCAGCCGAGGACCTTTTCCGGGTGATCGGGCCAGAGGGCCTGGGTCGTGGCCAGGGTGAAACCCAGGTTCTGCTGCACGGCGCTGGCGGACCAGGGTTCGCCGACACAGAACCCGTCGATACGCCCGGCCCGCAGGTGGGCGACCATTTGCGGCGGCGGCACTACGACGCTGTCGACATCCAGCAGCGGGTGAATGCCCTGGCTGGCCAGCCAGTAATACAACCACATGGCGTGGGTACCGGTAGGAAACGTCTGAGCGAAGGTGAGTTTTGCGCGAGTTTGGTGCACGTGCCGATCCAATGCCTCAGGACTGGTCACCCCAAGCGCCTGCAAGCCGCGGGACAGATTGATGCTCTGGCCGTTTTGATTCAGGCCCATCAACACGGCCATGTCGGTCGCGGCCACGCCACCGATGCCCAGGTGAACGGCGTAAATCAGACCGTAGAGACTGTGGGCTGCATCGAGTTCGCCGCTGACCAGCTTGTCCCGCAGGTTGGCCCAGGACGTTTGGCGCTTGAGGTTCAGGGTCAAGCCATAGGGTTGGGCGAAGCCCTGGGTGGCGGCGACCACCACCGAGGCGCAGTCGCTCAGGGCCATGAAGCCGAGATTGATTTCGGTTTTTTCCGGGGCATCGCTGCCATTGACCCAAGCCAGAGGGCCGGCTGACGGTTCGTTCATCGCGCGTTCACCTTGCAAAAAAAACGT
Source organism: Pseudomonas sp. FW305-70 (assembly GCF_058783925.1). Taxonomy (NCBI): domain Bacteria; kingdom Pseudomonadati; phylum Pseudomonadota; class Gammaproteobacteria; order Pseudomonadales; family Pseudomonadaceae; genus Pseudomonas; species Pseudomonas sp. FW305-70. The sequence continues at coordinate 89,853 of NZ_JBYSYZ010000001.1, read as the reverse complement.
CGTCCCGGGTCCGTGCATGGGCAGGCCGGGGACGACGCCATTGTCTTTGCACCCATTCCGACGCTGGCGTGGGTGCTGGTGCCTGGAAGGGTGCAAGGCATATGCCATCACCGGTTCATCAGCTTTACATCAGGATTCATCGCGCCATGTCTTTCATCCTGCCGGCCGTTAATCGTCAGGCCGCAAAGGAGGTTGGCGTGCAAATTCAATTACTACGCGCCACCGGTCTGCCCGATGCTCGTTGCAGCGAGCGGGTGCTGCATGTGCGGGTCAGCGAATCCCCTGTGTATCTGGCTTCGGCGCAGCGCCCGCGGGTCTGTCTGCCGGTCGGTTGGGAAGGGCTGATTGCAACGAGCGATACATTCGAGCTGAGCGGCGGCGTGCAGACCCGGGCGGTTGCAGAAGCGGCGCTGGTTAAATTGCAAGTGTTCATCGATCTGGGAAACACACTGGTTGATCAACGACCCGGCCCGACATCCTGGGCGGCATTGCCGGTGGCGTACCCCGCCGTGTGGTCCGGGCGGGTGCTTGAGCGCTGGTACATCGAACAGGCCATGGTCGGGGGGATGGCTTACCAGACCTTCGCCGGCGTGCTGCGTCATACCGAAAGTTACGGACTTGTGCGCTTCCTGCTGGAGCAGGGCACCCACAGCGAAAAGTTGACCACCCTGGCCCAGCGTTATGGCGTTTCCGTGTCGCACTTCCGTCGGCTGTGCCGGCAGGCCCTGGGCACAGCAACCAAGCCTGCCTTGCGCGGCTGGCGCGCGGCCAGGGCGCTGTTGAACATGAGCCTCCAGGACGGCTCCCTGACGGATATCGCGCTGGAGTTGGGTTTTGCCTCTTCTTCGCATTTCTCCAAGGAAATCCGTGATCTGGTTGGCTTCACGCCCAGTAGCCTGGCCGACATAACCTACCTCCCAGGCAAGTGAGCCAATGAACCGCCGATTACTTTCCTTATTTGTTTTGCCGTTCTGGTTAGGCGCCCTGTTGTCGCTGGTGCCGCTTGCCGCGCGCGCCAATGCCGACGGCTATGTGGCTCGCGAACAGAGCGTGCGCACATTCTTCAGCGAGTTGTCCGGACCGTTGGGCAAACCTGTCATCGTCAGCAAGACTGCCGCCGCCAAACGGATTTCCGGTGCCTTCGATCTGCGTTCGCCGCAGCGGACCTTTGAGCGGGTCAGCGCGCAGATGGGGCTTATCTGGTATAGCGATGGCCAGGCGATTTATCTGTATGACGCGTCGGAAGTCAAAAGCTCGATGATGTCGCTGCAGACCCTGACTGTCACCCGACTTCAGGCGTTCCTTGAGCGTTCCGGGTTGCACGATGCACGTTATCCATTGCGCCACGACGGCTTGCGCACTTTTCATGTGTCGGGCCCGCCGATGTATGTCGATCTGGTGGTGCAAGCCGCCGGACTGATGGATAACCAGCGCTCGGAACTGTTGCTGGGCAAGCAGCAGATCGGCGTGATCCAGGTGCGCAATACCTTTGTCAGCGACCGAAAGTATGAGCTGCGTGATGACAAGGTGACCATTCCCGGGCTGGCAACCGTGATCGAGGACTTGTTGCGTGGCGAAAAGCGCGAAGTCGAGCCGTCGGTGGCACAAGCCCCTGCGCAGCGTCCTCAGGGATTGATGCCGGCGTTTCCCCTGGAAGGCCTGGCGAGCGCCCCCTCGGAGCAAGACCCGACCGCGCCGCGAATCATTGCGCGAGAGGTGGCTGCCGGAAATATACGAGTGGTGGCCTATCCCGACACCAACAGCCTGCTGGTCAAGGGGCTGCCGGAGCAAGTGCGCTTTATCGAGAACCTGGTGAGTGCGCTGGACACGCCGAAACGGCACGTGGAGTTGTCGTTGTGGATCATCGATTTGCACAAGGATGAACTCAATCAGCTGGGTATCAACTGGCAGGGCGCATTGAAGTCCAGCGGGACATTCACCATGTCGCTGAACGCCGGCTCGGCGACCACCCTCGATGGCGCTTCGTTCGTCGCCCAGGTCATGGCTCTGGAGCGCACCAACCGGGCGAATGTGGTCTCGCGTCCGGTGATCCTGACACAAGAGAACGTGCCGGCGATCTTCGACAACAACCGCACCTTTTATGCCCCGCTGGTGGGGGAGCGCAGTGTCGATTTGCAGCACGTGACCTATGGCACGCTCGTCAGTGTTCTGCCCCGTTTCGCCCAGGCGGACGAAATTGAAATGTCACTCAATATCGAAGACGGCAACGAAGTAGAAAAACCTGACGAGAACAAGCAACCTGGCAGTTTGCCGACGGTCGGGCGCACACGGATCAGCACGGTGGCGCGCGTGCCCCAGGGCAAGAGTCTGTTGGTGGGCGGTTTCACCCGCGATGATCACAGCGAGCAAGTCGGGCGGATTCCGGTACTGGGTTCGATTCCGTGGATCGGACGCCTATTCAGCTATCGCCAGAACCGTTCGGCCAACACGGTGCGGGTGTTCCTGATTCAGCCCAAGGAGATTCTCGACACACTGGAGCCCGCCACGACTGTTCCGGCCACCGGGCTGCTGACCCCGCAGCAGCATGAGCGGGTGCGCCGTGCCTATTTGCGGGCGGCAGAACAGTGATCCTGCCGCCGGTTTCCACAGGTGGGCGAGCTGCCCAGGCACGGCTCAATGCCGAAAAGGCCGCCGAACATCCACAGCCCCAGGCGGATGCGCAGGTTGATCTCGACGACAGCGCGACGGTTGCCGTTGCGCAGCGCTTTGTGCAGATCAGCGATGAAATGTCGGCGGCACTGGCTCAGTTTCGCGGGCGGCGACATTTCGAGCTCAAGTCCGAGACCCTGATGGACAACTTCGAACGAGTCCTTGAAGACGACACTGTGCCCAAGGTGCAGCAGGTGCTCAGCCTCGCGCGGCTGGCGGACAAGCCGGTCGCCTGGTTGCTGCAAAGGGTGCGACAACTGTTCCCCGATGACAGTGATCTGGCGTTGGTGCTGCGAGAACTGCTACGTCGCAAGAAACTGGAAAAGACCACCCGTCAGCGACTTGAAACGCTTTTACAGACGGTGGTTGCCCAAGGCTCCCCCAAGCGGATGAATGCCGGGATAAACGCCGCCCTCAAAGCCAGGATGTTCGGGGCGAGCATGGCGGTGCGCGCAGGGTTGTTGCGTGAGACCTACCGGGATTTTCTGGAGTCCGACGAGGGCCCGATCAGTTGTTATCAGGACTGGATCGCACTGTATGGTCCGTCACAACGCATGGCGGTACTTGCCTTCATCGAAGCAGCATTGCTCACGGATATCAGTGCCCAGGACCCCAGTTGCTCGCGCGTGGAGTTCGGTCAACTGCTGGCCAGGGTGACCGACCTCAAGCGCCTGCGCTCAGCTGATGAGCTGTTTATCACCCAACTGCTCGGCGATGCACTCATTTGCCGGCACAACGCCAATGAGCCCGACTGGCTGGTGTTCCTGCTCGGCCTGCTGACGTACCCCGATGAGCTCGACCAGCTGTTGCTCGGTGCGTTGGGTGAGAGTGTGCTGTTGAGCCCACACCGTGAGCGTTCGACGCTGCTGCAGAAGGTGCGCCGGCACAGCCTGCAGTTGCCGCCGCAACTGTTTGCCGATGAACTCGCACCACTGCGCCTGGCAGAACAGTTCACCCGACTGGCTGACATTGCCTACGCCCACGAATGCAAAGAACGGCGACGCCTCGGCGGCTGCTCATGACTTTTTCCCGGAGCTGACCTGCCATGCTCAATGTGTTTTTACGCAACGTCGGCGCTCGTCCGGAGCTGCTGATCCTGACGTTGATGGTGATGATCATCGCCATGCTGATCATTCCCCTGCCGACGGCGCTGGTGGATTTTCTCATCGGCCTGAACATCGTGATTTCGCTGCTGGTGTTCATGGGGTCGTTCTACATCGAACGCATCCTCAGTTTCTCGACCTTTCCGGCGTTGCTGCTGTTGACCACCCTGTTCCGTCTGGCGCTGTCGATCAGCACCAGCCGGCTGATCCTCAGCCAGGCTGATGCGGGGGAGATCATCGCCTCCTTCGGTGAGTTCGTGATCGGCGAAAGCCTGGTGGTGGGCTTCGTGATCTTTTCCATTGTCACTATTGTCCAGTTCATCGTGATCACCAAGGGTTCGGAGCGGGTGGCCGAAGTCGCGGCGCGCTTCTCGCTGGACGGCATGCCCGGCAAGCAGATGAGCATCGACGGCGACCTCAAGGCCGGCGCCATGACGGCCGAGGAAGCCAAGGAAAAACGCAGCGTGCTGGAGCGCGAAAGCCAGTTGTACGGCTCGTTCGACGGCGCGATGAAGTTCATCAAGGGCGATGCCATCGCCGGCATCATCATTATCTTCGTCAACTTCATCGGCGGCATGGCCATTGGCGTCGGACAGATGGGCATGGACCTGTCCACCGCCTTGTCGACCTACACCCTGCTGACCATCGGCGATGGTCTGGTGGCGCAGATTCCGGCGTTGCTGATCGCCATCGGCGCCGGCTTCATCGTCACCCGCGTCAACGGCGATGACGCCAACCTGGGGCGCAACATGCTCGCCCAGATGCTCGGTCATCCGTTCGTGCTGGGAGTGACGGCGCTGCTGGCGGTGGGCGTCGGCCTGCTGCCCGGTTTTCCGCTGCTGACTTTCCTGCCCATCGCCGCGGCCCTGGCACTGCTGGTATTCGTTCGCCGGCGCAAGGCCTCCAGGGCCGAGGGGCAGGGTGACAGCCGTCCATCGTCGACGCAGGGCCAAGCCATGCAGACCGGCTCGGGCCTGCTCGAGGACATCGATAACGTCGCCACTGAAACCATCCCGCTGATGTTGTTGGTGCCCACGGCGCGCCTCGACGAGTTGAACACGGCCCGTTGGGCGGCGCGTTTTCGCAGCCAGTTTTTCGTCGATTACGGGCTGCGCATTCCCGAGCCGCAATTGCGCGCCAGCGATGCCTTGCCGGCGCATCAAGTGGCGGTGCTGATCAACGAAGTGCGCGCCGAGCAATTCGATATCCATTTCGATCACTGGCGACTGCTCGACTACTCGCCGGAGCTGGAACCCATGGGCTTTGCCCTGGTGCACGGCAGTGACAGCAATCGCCTGGGCGGGGTGTGGGTCAACGCCAACGACAAGGAACGGGTGCAGCAATTGGGCTATCACCTGCGCCCGGCGGACGAGGAATGCTACCGCTGCCTGGTCACCTTGCTGGCGCGCAACATCCAGGAGTTTTTTGGCGTGCAGGAAACCAAGCAACTGCTCGACGAAATGGAAACCCGCTGTCCCGATCTGCTCAAGGAAGTCTATCGCCACGTCACCGTGCAGAAGATCACCGAAGTGTTGCAGCGCCTGATTGGCGAGCGCATTTCCGTGCGCAACATGAAGCTGATTCTTGAGTCCCTGGCCCATTGGGCGTCCCGGGAAAAAGACGCGCTGGCGCTGGTCGAGCACGTTCGTGGCTCGCTGGCCCGCTACATCAGCAACAAGTTTGCCCAGGGTAATGACTTGCGGGTGTTGCTGTTGTCGGCGGAGTTCGAAGAGGTGGTGCGCAAGGGCATCCGGCAAACCTCGGGCGGCAGTTTCATCAACCTGGAACCGGCCGAGTCGGAAGAGCTGATGGACCGGCTGAGTGTCGGCCTGGGCAGTCTGCACATTGCACACAAGGACATGGTGTTGCTGTGTTCGGTCGATGTGCGGCGCTACATCAAGAAACTGATCGAGGGGCGGTTCCGGGAGCTGGACGTGATGTCGTTCGGCGAAATCTCCGAGACCGTCTCCGTCAATGTCATCAAAACACTGTAAGGAAATACTGCAAATGGTTCCAACGGATATTGCCGACCTGTTGCGCGAAGCGCTGCGGCACAGCGGCTGCATGGACAGCCAGATAGGGCACTTCGACAGTCACAGTACAATCGAAATGCAGATGAAGAGCCTGCCTGATGTCAACGTCGCTGAGGTGGAGGGCGATGTATGGGTATGGGCGGTGGTCGCCGAAGCCGGCCCACAGTTTGCCCATCATTGTGCCGGTGAGTTGATACGGTTTTTGCTTGAAGGCAACGCTTTTTCCCGCACCGGGCAATTGCATCTGTGCGAGGTTCAGGAGCGCCTGGAACTGCGGTTGATGGCCAATGCCGATGCCCTGAGTGACGCCGGGCATTTCGCCCAGGCCCTCGACTCTTTTGTGCTGGCGCTTGAAACACTGTGCGAACTGTTGCGTCGATGAACATCCGGCTGCAACGGCACGGTGCCCATCCCTTGCGTTTGAGTGGTCCATTGATCGAAGCGACGCTGGGCGACGTGGTGATCGGTGAAGTCTGCGAAGTGCGTCGGCATTGGCGCTTGCCTGAGGTAGCGGCCAGGGCGCAGGTCATTGGCTTCAAGCCCGGCGCGGTCCTGCTCAGCTTGCTCGGCGATGCCAAGGGCTTGTCCAGGGAGTCGATGATCGTTCCCACGGGCTCGATCCTGCAACTGACGTGCAGTGATGCCTTGCTCGGCAGCGTAGTCGACCCTCAAGGCACTATCGTCGAGCGTCTGGCACCGTCTACGGCGTTGGCGCAACAGGACTATCCGGTGGACGCCGACCCGCCGTCATACCAGCAGCGGCGCCCGGTGGACACCCCGTTGCGCACCGGTATTCGGGTCATCGACGGCTTGCTGACGTGCGGTGTCGGCCAACGCATCGGCATTTTCGCCGCCGCCGGCTCCGGCAAAACCACCCTGATCAATATGCTGATCAACCACACCGACGCCGATGTGTTTGTCATTGGCCTGATCGGTGAGCGCGGACGTGAAGTGACCGAATTCATCGAGCATCTGCGTCAGTCTGAAATACGTTCACGATGCGTGGTGGTGTATGCCACCTCGGATTTTTCCTCGGTGGATCGCTGCAACTCGGCCCTGCAGGCTACGGCCATCGCCGAATATTTCCGTGACCAGGGCCTGCGTGTGGTGTTGTTGCTGGACTCGTTGACGCGCTACGCCAGGGCCCGTCGGGATCTGGCCCTGGCCGCGGGAGAAGCGCCGGCGCGACGAGGCTATCCGGCCTCGGTGTTCGATGCCTTGCCGCGCCTGCTGGAACGGCCCGGGGTGACTGCCTCCGGCAGCATTACCGCCTGGTACACGGTGCTGCTGGAAAGTGACGACGAACCGGACCCGATCGCCGAGGAGATTCGCTCAATCCTCGACGGCCATATTTACCTCAGCCGTGCGCTGGCGGCCAAGGGGCACTACCCGGCGATCGATGTGTTGCGCAGTGTCAGTCGTGTGGCGACGCAAGTCACTGCGCCGCAGGTGCAGCAACTGGCGGCGGCGACCCGGGAAACGTTGACGCGGCTTGAGCAGCTGCAGGTTTTTCTCGACATGGGCGAGTACAGCCCAGGCGCGGACGCCGCCAATGACCAGGCGCTGCAACGCCGTGCAGCCCTCTACCAGTGGTTGCGCCAGCCCACGGGCGAACGCTGTGAACCGGACGAGGCCCTGGGCAAATTGCAGGGGGTCATGGCATGAATCCATTAGCCGATCGTCGTCGGCTGTTGACGCTCAGCCAGTTCCGCCTGCAACGCGGTCAACTGCTGATTGCGCGTACCCGGCAGCAACTGCAGCCGCTGGTCCAGGAACGGGACGCTTTCGACGGACAAGAGGCGGCGCTGCACGGTTTGTTGGCCAGCCATCGCGCCAATGACTGTGTGCTCGATCACGGACAACTGTTGGCGCTGTTGCGAAGGCAGGCGGTCATTCGGCGGCAGATCGAACTGTTGCGCGTCGAGCGTAACCGGGTCGATCAGCAGTGCCGGGAGATTGAGCAAGCGTTGCAGGAGCAGCGCGAGCAACTGCGGTTTGCGCAGCGCAAACACGACAAGTACGAAGGGGCTGTTCAGCAGCTGTTACGGGGGCAACGGCTGGAGCAGGTACGCCGGGAAGAAAGAGAAACCGAAGAGATGAACGGAGTTTCGCGATGAGCAATGTATCTGTAATTTCACCCTTGCCGGTTCAACCCTTGGACCCTGCCACCGAGCAGCCGATGGATGAGTCGCACGACAGGCGGGTGCCGGTGCGGGAGGATGAGCTGCCGCAAGGTGTGCTGGAGCTGATGGCGCCGTTGATCCTGCGTCATCGGCCCCTGATGGACACGGGGCGCGCAATCACTCTGCAGGCGATGGTCACGCTCCCGGAAAAGCCAGCGGCTGAACTCGACGAAGTACGGCCGCTCACACCGGTGTCTCATCCACAAGCGCAGCCGCTGTCGAGTAAACCTGAGCAGCCTCGGGTGTCGCCACCGGTGTCTCATCCACAAGCGCAGCCGCTGTCGAGTAAACCTGAGCAGCCTCGGGTGTCGCCACCGGCGTCTCATCCACAAGCGCAGCCGCTGTTGAGCAAACCTGTGCCACCTCGGTTGTTGCCAGCGGTGGCTGACGTTGCGCCTGTTGTCGACAGGGGGGGCGCGCCGACATCGACACCGACACTGACACCTGCAAACCTGCCGACTCGGATCGTTGTTGAGCCAGGGTCGACCGAGCGCCCGTCAAACATCGTCGAACCGCTACCGGTCGACCGTGCCGCCAGTCCAGGTGCACCCTCGATGTTTGAGTTCGAAGGGCAAAGGCCCGAAGCCTTATCGAGCCTCCCGACCGCGCGCCATGTGCCGCCAATTGCCTTGCCTGCGGCCTCGGTGCCCGGGATGCCGCCAGCGCCGCCTGTCCTCGATCCGATCATCGAAACCCTGCCGGTTGCTGACCGGGGGTTGCTGCAGGTTCCGTTCAATAAAGGTGCCGCCAGCGGGCAGGTGACGATCAGCCGCGTGGTCGATGAGCCCATCCGCAACCTGCAAATCAGCCCGAGCAATGCCCTGGTTTTCGAACAACTCAAAGTGTCGCTGGAGCACGTCCGCGAACCCGCCTGGCGCCTGACCGATAGCGACGGTGAGCAGCAGCGCCAGGGCTCGCGGCAACCGCCGGACGACGAGCAGACCGAAGACGCCGGGCAGGGCGCATGAGCGCACTGAAGTTGCGCCGGGTCAACGCTTCGGCGCATGCCGCCGCGCAAGCGATACGACGCTGGCGAAACGCGGATGTCAACGCCGGTTCAGGCCATCCGCCAGAGCAATCGGGCTATCTGTGTTTTCGCGCATCAGGCGAGGGTGGGGACTGGCAAGGTTTGATCGACGCCCGCGACTGGTTGCATCGATCACTCCCGGGGTTGCGCTCGTTACTGTCGGTCGAGTGCTCGCTGATGAACATCGCCGAACTGTTCCGTGCGGTGCCGCAACCCTTGCTGCTGGAGGTAGAGGACTTGCACTACCGGCAAATATCCGACGTCGATGGGGTCCTTCCCGGGCAATTGCCCCCGCAAGAACTGCCATGGCTCGACACGCCCCGCGGGCGCCTGTGGTTGACCCGATTGCCACTGGCACGGGCCGCCAGCCGGCCCCTGGACGCCGACTCATGGCTGAGCGATTTGCCGCTGCGCCTGGAGCTGATGCTGGGGGCGAGCCACCTCGGACACGGGATACGGCTCAAGGCCGGCGATGTCCTGCGAATCATTCAGCGTTCGCAACGATGCTACCTGGGGCATCAATGCCTCGGCGCTTTCACCTTTACTGAACAGGGGGTACACATGCTATCGACTGCGACCGACGCCCAAAGCACGGCAGATCTCGATCCCGATTTAGACCTCGGCGCTTTGCCGGTGCGTCTGGAATTCTTGCTCGCGACCCGGAAAATCGACCTGGCCACGCTGTCGCAGATCATCGCGGGCCAACTGATCCCGCTGGCGGACGATGCGGCACGGCACATCGAGGTGCGCGCCAATGGCAAGCCGGTGGCCCGTGGCGAACTGGTGCAAATGCAAGAGCAGTTGGCTGTGGAGGTGCTCGAGGTCTATCGCAACGGTTCACCGGACGGAATGCCGCGATGAACGACGTCTCGCTGATCGCGCTGCTGGCGTTCGCTTCACTGCTGCCGTTTCTGGTGGCGGCCGGCACCTGCTACATCAAGTTTTCCATCGTCTTTGTCATCGTGCGTAATGCCTTGGGCTTGCAGCAGGTGCCCTCGAACATGGCCCTCAATGCGATCGCCTTGATGCTGGCGATTTTCGTGATGACGCCGGTGATGAAACAGGGCTATGGCTATTACAAGGAAGAACAGGTGGCTTTTACCGACATCGAGTCGGTGGTGGATTTCGCCGAGAACGGGTTGGGCGGCTACAAGGATTACCTGCGCAAGTACACCGACCCGGAACTGGCGCTGTTCTTCGAGCGGGCCCAAGTGGTGCAGAGTGAGTCCGACATCGTTCTGCCTGCCGATGAAGAACTCGTGCCGTCGCTGTTTTCCCTGCTGCCGGCCTATGCGTTGAGTGAAATCAAAAGCGCCTTCAAGATCGGCTTCTACCTGTACTTACCCTTTGTGATCGTCGATCTGGTGATCTCCAGCATCCTGCTGGCGCTGGGCATGATGATGATGAGCCCGGTGATCATTTCGGTGCCGATCAAATTGGTATTGTTTGTTGCTCTGGACGGCTGGGCGCTGCTGTCCACCGGGCTGGTCAAGCAATACCTGACGTTGCTGACATAGGCGCGGGCTCATGAACGATCTGGTCTATGCCGGCAATAAAACCCTTTACCTGATCCTGTTGATGGTGGCGTGGCCAATCATCGTGGCCACGGTGGTCGGCCTGGTGGTCGGTCTGATTCAGACCGTGACCCAGTTACAGGAGCAGACCCTGCCGTTCGGTTTCAAGCTGCTGGCCGTCGCCGCGTGCCTGTTCCTGCTGTCGGGTTGGTACGGCGAAACCTTGCTCGACTTCAGTCGAGAAGTCATCCGCCTGGCGCTGGCTTAGCGCGATGTCGGTGACGCTGTTTTTCGACCTGTACACCTGGCTTGCCGCCGCCCTTCTGGGGGTTGCACGCCTGGCGCCGATTTTTTTCATGTTGCCGTTCCTCAACAGTGGGGTGCTCACGGGCGCGCCACGCCAGGCTGTCATTGTGTTGGTGGCGTTGGGTTTCCAGGCTTATGTGGGGGTGCCGCTGCCTGACCTCGACGGGTTGGCATTCTTCGGTCTGATGTTGCGCGAGGCCGGCATTGGCGTGCTGCTTGGATGCCTGCTGTGCTGGCCGTTCTGGGTGCTGCACGCCATGGGCAACCTGATCGACAACCAGCGCGGGGCAATGCTCAGCAGCACCGTGGACCCGGCCAACGGCGTCGATACGTCGGAGCTGGCGAATTTTCTTCAGCTGTTTGCCGCGGTGGTTTATCTCGAGGGCGGGGGCATGCTGTTGATGCTTGAAACCATTGGCCACAGTTACCGCCTATGCGCGCCGGTCAATGGCTGCGAGATACACCTGACATCGATTCTGAGCCTGCTCGACGCGCTGGTGAGCAAGACCCTGGTGATCAGCGCGCCGGTGGTGGCCACGCTGTTGATCAGCGAAGCGCTGCTTGGCTTGCTCTCGCGGTATGCGCCGCAAATGAATGCGTTCTCGGTGTCGCTGACGGTCAAGAGCCTGGTGGCGCTGGTGGTGTTGATGCTGTATTTCGGCGCTCACCTGCCGGACGAAGTCCTGCGCATGGGCATGAAGTCCCAAGGGCTGGAACATTATCTGGGCCGCGAAGGGGAGGCTGCCGATGTCGTCCAGCGCCTCGAAGACTGAGAAACCCACCGCCAAGCGCCTGCGCGATGCGTCACGCAAAGGGCAGACGTTCAAGGCCAAGGATCTGGTGATCACCTGCCTGACCCTCTGCGGCATCACCTACATGGTGTTCAACAGCTCGCTGGTGGAGGTCATGGAAGTCTATCGGCGCATCATTGCCAGTGACTTTGACGTGGACCTGCAAGCGTACTCGGCCATGCTGGTGCTGGTCGGGCTCAAGGCATTGTTGCCGTTGCTGCTGGTCTGTGTGTTGACCAGCGCATTGCCTGCACTGTTGCAAAGCGGTTTTGCCCTGGCCAGCGAAGCCTTGAAGCTCAACCTGGGAGCGTTGAACCCGATCAATGGCTTCAAAAAACTGTTCAGCATGCGCACCGTCAAGGACACGGTCAAAGCGCTGCTGTACCTGGGCAGTTTTGCCCTGGCCCTGTGGATTGTCTGGATCACCCAGCGGCAATTGCTGTTTGCCCAACTGTTCGCCCAAGCCCCGGACCTGTTCGCAATCTGGGGCCACTTGTTGCTGGTGCTGGTGCTGGCGTTCCTCGGATGCGTGCTGCTGATCGTCGTGCTCGATGCGTTGAGCGAATACTGGCTGTTCATGAAGGATCAGATGATGGACAAGGATTCGGTCAAGCGCGAACACAAGGAGCAGGATGGCAATCCCGAGATCAAGGGACGCCGTCGTGACCTGCATCGTGAGTTGCTGTCGGAGCAAATCAAATCCGATGTGCGCAACTCGCGGATGATCATCGCCAACCCGACGCACATTGCCATCGGTGTGTATTTCCGCCCGGAAATCACCGTGTTGCCGTTTATCTCCCTGATGGAAACCAACCAGCGCGCCCTGGCCGTTCGCGCCTATGCCAAAGAGGTCGGTGTGCCGGTGATCAATGACATCGCATTGGCCCGGCGGATCTTCAAAACCCACCAGCGCTACAGCTTTCTTCAAGTACAGGAAATCGAAGAAGTCCTGCGTCTGTTGATCTGGCTCGAACAGGTCGAGCAGGCCTGATTTCTCCCTTTTACTTTTTCTTCCAAACGTTGGCATGAGCGCAATTTGGCAGCGTACTCAGCAGCGCTTTGGCTCAATGCAGTCGTCAGCAACGCTGACGTTTTTCAGGAGTGTGGCTGATGAGTCGCGACAAACAACAAGATGAACAACTGGCCCTCGATGTCGTGGATGCGGTGCTCGGTGGTGCGGCATTGAAAGACGTGCAAGGCATCAGTGACGAACACATGAACGGCCTCTATGCCTTCGCGTTCCAGTTTTACGAGCAGGGACGGCTGGACGACGCCGAAAAGTTCTTCCATTTCCTGTGCATCTACGACCTCAACAACAGCCATTACTGGATGGGGTTGGCCGCCGTACACCAACTCAAGCAGAACCACCAGAAAGCGATCGACCTGTATGCGATCGCCTTCGCCCAAGGCAAGAACGACTACCGACCGATGCTGTACACCGGCCAGTGTCACCTGGCGCTGGGCAAGGTCGGCAAGGCCAGATTGTGCTTCGAATATGTGCTTGAGCAAGCCACGGAAGACGATTTGCGCAAACAGGCTCAGGTGTATCTCGACACCTTGAGTCACATTGAAAAAGATTGTTCGGAGACTGAACATGACTGAAATGAGTATTCCCTCCAGGTCGGCGTATTTCGGCTCGACCGGTCGAGACGTGGCCGTTGAAAAGACTGAAGTCAGTAGAACCTCCAGGCCGGCGTTTTCGGGCGCCACCGGTCGAGACGTGGCCGTTGAAAAATATGGCAAGGCTGTCAGTCAAGCGGCCGGGACGGTGGATTATCAGAAGGCCGGCCAAGAGGCATTGGCTCGCCTGATGTCGGTGAGCTACGAAGGTCTGCCTGGCCCATCCGTCGCCAGTGCGGGCAGACCCTTGCTGCACTTGCCAGCTCTACGCGCTGACGGCAACAAACAGGAAACTAACGGTGATCTGTTCACGCTGTTGATGGCGATGATCAGCGAGTTGATCGGCGAAGTCGACGTCAAAAAACTGAAAAACCGCCTGGCGATGCTGCAAAGCATGGCCGGTGCCAAGCAGCAGGGGTATGAAAAGCTGGCGGCTGACTACGCCGCCGCCGTCGAGGCGCTGGAAGTCGCCGAAGGCAATATCGGCAGCAGCCAGGAGCACCTCGATCAGTTGCAGGAGCGGGTTCGGCAGGTCCAGGGGCTGCTGAATGAGAGTGAGGCACGGTTGGCGGAACTGGATTCTGAATCACCGGAATACGCTCGCGAACTGGCACTGCGCGACAAGCTGAAAGGTGAACTGGCGGGCCATACCCAAACGCTGCAAAAGGCGACCGATGCTCACCTGAAACTGATCGAGATCGCCAACGCCTGCGCCAAAACGCTGGCCATGGTGGCCGTGAAGGTGCAAGAAGCCGGACTCGCCGGACCCTTGGTGAAGGAGTCCAACGAAAAAGCGCTGAACAGCAGCGCACTGGCGCTCCTGAACCGCTTGAAGATTATCGAGTTGCTTGGCGAGGCGGCGCAGAACAAGGAGGAACTCAATCAGGAGTTGTTCCAGGAGATGCAAGCCAAGCTTCAGGAACACATGAAACTCGAGTCGGAAAAGTACCTGGAAGAAGTGCGCAAGGCCGAGGCGCTGCAGAGCACCATGGGCTGCATTGGCAAGATCGTCGGTGGGATATTGACCCTTGCAACCATTGTTGCCGGCGTGCTGACCCTCAACCCGGTGCTGGTCGCGGTGGGGGTGATTGGCGCGGCAGTGATGATTTCCGATGCGGTGGTCGAGGAAGTGACGGGCAAGTCGTTCATGGCCGAAGCCATGAAGCCGCTGACCACGGTCATGCAGGAAGCCATCAAGCTGTTGACCGCAATCTATACAACAGTGCTGGTGGCGCTTGTCGACGAGGAGACCGCAAAAAAAATTGCGCAAATCGCCGGCATGATCGCGGGGATCGCGGCCACGTTGGCTGCCGTTGCAGTGGTGTCCGTGCTCGGGGCAAAGGTGGTCGGGCTAATGGCCGACGCCATTGCCTCGAGACTGTCCTCGATGATCGCCAACGCTGTGCCTGCTGCCATTGAGGCGTTCAAGCAGGTGTCTTCATCGGTCAACAATTCACTGACCCAGATGCTGACCCAGTTGCGCAGCTTCATCACCAGAGGCGCCGATGCGGTGACCCTGGCCCGCATTACCGCCCATCTGCAGACGGCTCAGGCCGTCACCGAGTTCGGCAATGTGGCAGTGCAGGGTGGTTTGCAGATCGGTAGCGGCGAACATCTGGCCCAGGCAGCGAAGCACCTGGCGGACGTGCAGGTGCGCATGGCGATCAGCGAAGAGATCACTGACTACCTCACCCGGCTGGTCGAGGACTACGGCCAGGCGATGAAGGTCCGCACCGATGAGATCGGGAAGTTAATTGCCGACAACGATCGCAGTCATTACGTGAGCCTGCAAATGGCCCGGAACGTTCGAAGCCACGGATAAAAAGGTAATTTTTCATGATAATCACTCATATCACGTCCCAATCTGCTCTAAAGGAAACGACTCACGATCCGGTGAACGACGCAGGGTTGAGCGAGTTGATTGCCCAGGAGCAATTCTCGAAAAACCTCAAAGGCAAGCGCCTCTCGGATACGCCGCTTGTCAACCAGGTCACCACTGAGCAAGTGCTCCAGAACGGTAGCTTCATAGCGCCTACGGCTGCGGAGCTCGAAAGTAAAAGCAACGCCTACCAGCCCAGTGAGTCGGACTGGCAAGACTTCGCTGTAGCTTTGACGATGCTCAACGATGAAGTACGCAACGATCTGGTGTTTGATCCGGGCGCGTGGGAGAAACATGCCAACGTATTGGTCGCCGCGATCATTGCACTCAACGTCGCACGGGTCGCCAACGCGCATTTGCGCGGGCATTTCAGTGTCATGGCGGCGGAGGCCGCCAAGGGGCAGGGGGTTGCCATTGTTGAATCAGGTCAGGCCGCCTTTTACGCCAACGTCACCAACGCCGGGGTGGGCGGTGCAGTCGCCGCCTTTGCCATGTTTAAATCCTTGCAAGGCCAGGGGCTCAAGCATGACGATATCAACCTGCACAAGCGCAACGCTCTGGACGCCAACAAAATTGAGCATGACCTGAAGCTACATCGTTCCCGCGATGACTGGGATCCGCAAACCACCTACAAAATAGAGACTTTCGACGATTTCGGCCGGTCGAAATTCGTCGACTTCAAACCCGAGGGGACCACGCTGACGCCTCAGGAGCAGGCGTGGTTCGACGGGGAAATCTACAAGGCGAAATATGTTGGGAAAGAATCCGACTGGTTGAGCCTTTCGGGCATCAAAGGCATTGAGAAAAAGCTCGAAATCGGCCGTGCGCTCAGTGCGATGTCGATGAGCCTGAGTCAGGTCGTGTCCAGCATGGTGCGCATGAGCGAGTACGCTGCGCGGGAGAAAGAAGTCCTGCAGCAAAGTGCACAGAACACTCAGAAAAGCCTGAGTGACGAGGTCGCTCAGAAAGACTCCGCCGACAGGGCACTGGCGCAAAAGATGATGGATGAGATGGCGCAGATAAGCCGGTCGCGCATTGAAGTCCTTGGAAGGGTTTGAGTGAGGAAACCAATATGAGAATTGCAGAGCCCTCACATCCAGGAAGCAGTTTGTCTGCTGACTTTAATGCCAACGTTGATGCGCCGCTGCTTCCCGAAATGCCTGCCGAAGTCCACGCTGGATTTTCCCTTGCGCAGTTGCTCGAGCGTTCGGGGAAGGTGCTCAATCGTCACCTGGAAAACATGCTTAAGTGTCAAGCGGGCGTTCCAAGAGACCTTCAAGGCTCGCCTGCAGAAATTCTTGCGCAGTATTTTTCGTCTACCGAGTTTGCCGAGCAGACTCACGCTAAACGTATTCGATCGCTGATGTGGACACACCAGATGCGTCAGACTGGAATGGTGTTCAATCTTTGCCTCGATACGCTGCCAATGGAGCAACGTCAGCCACTCTACGATGAGCAAGATCGTATTCTCGATGAGCACAGACGAATGTCGGTGCCGGATGAGATCGCTGACGAGTTCGACGTGCGGGTGAACTCTTCAGTCGAATTTTTCGACAAGTTGATCGACCTCATTGACCTGATCAAAAACGGTTATCTGGGCGGTTATGAATACATTATGAGGGCCTATTCGGACTTCTTCGTCGATTTCAATGAGCTAATTACCGCGAGGTTGAAAGACTGGGTCGTGGGTGAGGACCAAGGTAAAGGGGTCTGGTTGTACAACGGTCCGCTGCGAACCGCACTCAATGAGCTGATCAAAAAATACAGCCATCCAAATCCTGCATCCGTGCTGTTTCCTGAACCCGGAAAAGAAGGCGTGAGCAAGGCGGAGGCGGAAAAGTGGCTAGATGCGCTGGGGCTGCCTGACGCTTGCCTTAAGCCAAATTCAGACGGCAGTTACTGCGTTGTCATAGACACTGGGCCGCTTTGGACAATGCGAGACAGCCTGCCACCAGGCGGGGGGGATGATCATGTTCTCTTCGATAATGCCAGATTCCAGGCTTGGCAAACCGGCTTCAACGCCCAGGAAGAGCGCCTGAAAAACACATTGCAGTCCTTTACGCAGAAGTACTCGAATGCCAATTCTTATCATGACAATTTCAGTAAAACGCTGTCTTCACATTTGAATCAGTTTTTTGACATGTTGAAGGCAATGTTGAATTTTTGATGTGAGTCCGAGTTGTTTGGGTAAAGCCATTAAATGTCAGCAGGTCGGGCGTAACACGGGTTCGTTTGAGCTGGCGTTGCGCCTGGGTTTTGTTATGTGGGAGAAAAGAATGTCAGATGAGTCAAGTGATAAGTTCGACATTGCGAGTCAAGTGATCAAGGTGTTGTCGGACTATTTTCCGGCCGGTCGTCGAGACATCGAGTTGACTTCGCGATTGGTCCAGGATTTGTATGTTGACTCCATCAGTCTGATTGAGATTGTCATGGCGCTGAACGAAACCTTCGGTATTGACCTTCCTGAAGATAGAGTCGGGTTGTGGAGGACGGTAGAAGATGTTTGTGAAACAGTGATGAGTTCAAGAAGTTGCCGGGCGTCAGATTTGGAGTGAGCAAGAAAAATGCCTTGTTTATCTAGAAGCAAGGCATTTTTGCATGGTTGTTGTTTGTTTTGCGATTTTTCCTACAGGAAAAATCGTAGTTTCATTTCGTAATAAATCAATTCTCCTACGGAACCATCCTACTCAATTTCCTATAGTCACGCGGTTTGTCATCTCGAGCCTGATCACGGACAGGCTTGATTGCGCTCAGTAACTTTCTATAGAGAAATTTCAAAGTATGGACAGTGCAGCTGATCAAACGCTGGTCAAGTCATTCGTTTTTGACCACTGGCTATTGCAAAGTGATGGAACGCTGATGCGGGATGGAGATGGCGTTCACGTCCCGCCCAAAGAGTTGAATGTTTTGCGCCTGCTGCTGAAGTCGGCGGGGGCGGTCGTCAGCAAGGATTATTTGCTGGACCATGTATGGCCCGAGATGGATGCCGCCGAAGAATCGTTGACCCGCTGCATTTATGCTTTGCGCAAGCTGCTCAGGGAAAACAAGGATTACATAGCGACGGTATACGGCCAGGGTTATCGCTTTACCTGTGCGGTTGTCGAACTCGACACACCGGGTCAGGCGAGGGCTGTGGCGCCTTCGCTGGCTGTTTTGCCGTTTCGCAATCTGGGGGATACGGCAGCGCTGGATCTGCAGGATCTGATGATCCGTCAGTTGACGTTGGCGTTCGGCGAGATGTTGCACGTCATTCCCTCGGGATTGATGGCCGCTTATACGCAACCGGTCGATGTGCGGTCGCTGGTCGGGCAGTTGTCTGCGGACTACTGCTTGAGCGGGCGTTGTAGCGGCCCGAGCGATCAGCAGCAATGGTCGGTCGAGTTGATCCGTGGCCGCGATCACGCTCTGCTGCATGGGCAGACACTGGATGCCCGTGATCCCGGGGCATCGCTTGGGGCATTGACGTGCCTGGTTGCACAGCGCATTCCCGGCTTGAGTTTTGTCGGTGATGCCTGCGCGTCATACCCGGCAGCGGTGGCGTACCTGCGTGGTTTGTGTAGCGTGCAGCAGCACACGCCGCAAAGCCTGCGCGATGCCCTGGTACTGTTTCGCCAGTGCCTGAAGCTCGATGCCGGGCACACATTGTCCTGGTATGGTTTGGCAGATGCGTGGCTGGGGCAGGCAATGATCGGATCCTGTGATCAGGGCCGGGCAATCGATGAGGCACAATCGGCGATTTCCAATGCCTTGGCATTGGACCCTGGCAACATCCCTGCATTGGCCCGCCTGGCTTTGCTCACCAGTCTGGGTGGCTGCGAACAGGCGGCCCAGGTGCTTTTCCGACGCTGTCTGCTGGCTGCCGATCAGGCTGACGTTCATTACTTTCATGCCTGGCATCACTGGTTCTGGCGGCATAACGATCTGGCTGCGCAAAGCATCGACAATGCTCTGCGGTACGATCCTGATTGCGTAAGGGCGCAGGTCTTGCGTATGCGCATTGCGCTTGCCGCAAGTCCCGAGTCGGCCTTGCAGATGGCTCGTCGAGCCCTGCAACAAGGCGCCTCGGGCAGTTCGTTGCTGGTGATTCTGTATGCCGTGGTGTTGGCTTATTTTGACCATCACGCGGCAGCCTGGAACGAGCTCGAACAGGCCGGGCTCTGCGAAAGCGCAATCGGTGAACAGGGACTGGCTGCCTGGAATGTGCTGTTCGGCGTCAATCCGTTCAGTGCCCGCGACTTGCATGCGAACTGGTTGGCTCTGACCCGGCTGCGATCCGTTGATGACATTCCGTTGTCAGGTGGGTCCGGTTTATCGGGTGGTCCGGTGATTGAGCCGCTCTGGAGTTCTTTGCAACGAACACCTGAAGTGGGCTATCGGGTATCGACGCAGGACGATCCTGTCCGCGAGCAACTGATGCTGGTCAGCGAGCGGCGTATGGCATGACACAGAGCGGACTCAAGTGGCTAACGGTGCTGGTGTGCCTTGGCGCGGGTCAGGCGCAAGCCTGGTGCTGGAATGAGGCGGGGGCGCGACATGCGATCGAACCCGAACTGCTCCGAGCGATTGCCGATGTCGAATCGGGACAGAATCCGAACGCAATGAACTACAACAAGGATGGTTCGCGAGACATCGGGTTAATGCAGATCAACAGCCATCATCTCCCCCGGTTGAGTGCCCAGGGCATCACTGAGCAACGACTGTTGGGTGATCCTTGCCTGTCGGTTGAAGTCGGTGCGTCGGTGCTTGCCGATTTTATCGCGCGTTACGGCTACAACTGGACGGCAGTGGGTGCCTACAACGCCGGTCATTCACCCGACCGGCAAGCCGCGCGCCTGCGCTATGCACGCAAGGTCTGGCAGCGCTATCAGGTGTTTTCCCTGGCTCGGCAATGACGGTGCCATGAGCGCTGGCGCAAGATTCTGATCCTCTGCAGGGCGCGATCGACAGAATTCGATCAGGAAGCCTGCAGCCAGCCTGTCTACCATGGCCGTTCATTTCACAGCCCAGGAGCTGCAACGGTGACAGTTCTGCCGACCCCCGACCCACAACCTTGCGTTCTACGGATACTCAATGGCGCGCTGCAAGGTTGCGAATTTCCCCTCGGCGAAACGACAACCCTGTTCGTGGTAGGGACTGTTGATCTGCTGGGAGAGGGGGTACTGACTGCCAGCGTCCCGGCGGATGCCATCTTCGTTCCCCTGGCGTCGGGGGGATGCAATTTTGAGGTATTGGCCGATCAAGTCACGCCGGATGGTCTGCCGCTGCGGGTGCTCAATGAGTCAATGGAAGTGCGCCACTGTGCCTTCCACACCAGGGTGCAGATCGGCGGCCTGCAGATCGCCCTGCGGCCTGAAGACCAATCCTGGGCACCTGAACTGCTCGGGCTGCAACCTGAAGCTACCACTGACGCCGCTGCTGTTGCGTGGTGGCGGGCCCCGCTGTCCAGGTGGGTCGCCAGCGGTCTGGCGCTGGCCGCACTGGTCACCGCAGTTGGCATCTGGTCGATGCCTGGGCTGCCCACCCCTGAAACCGATGTTCGCGCGTTGATCGCCGGGGCCAGTGACGAGGCCAGGGTGTTGAGCGGTCGTGACAATGCGATCTATGTGTTCGTGGCTTCCGAACGCGATGCCGGCTGGAGTCGGCAAGTGCTGGTGCGGCACAACACGCTGAGCGGCAAAGTGCTGGTGATGGACCAGGAGCGTCGTCGGCTGGAGCATTTGCTGGACGACCATGATCCACAACTGGCCTGGCACTCCATTGATCTGAAGGATCCATCGATACCGCGACTGCTGCTGAGCGCACAACGCAATCTGCTCACCCCGCAAAAACAGGCAAAACTGCTCGAAGCACTGCTCTTGGCCGCGCCATATGCCCAGGACATCGCGGTGCAAATGCAGGATGACAGCCTGCTCGTCGATCTGGCGCAAGAGGGGTTGCAGCGCTTGTCACTGGCCTTCAGCCGCATCGAGCACGAGGACAGTGTCACGTTTGCCATTGCCGGCAATTTGCAGGATTCCGAACTGGCGAACGCTCGCCGGTACGTCGACAGCTTTTACCGGCAGTGGGGGGATCGCTACGTGCACTTCACCGTCGAACTCAAGGACGACTCGCTCAAGGACAAGTCGTTCCAGACCGGCCCGCAGGGCTACATCAAGATGACCTCGTCATCCTGGCATTTTCCTACACAACACTAAGAGGTGACTCATGGCCGACATCGGTATCCCCATCGACTTTTCCGATGACTTTCTCGGGCGTCAGGCCCAGGCATTCGAAGACGGTGCATCCAAACTCAAGGACAAGCTGGACGAAGCGCTGAAAGAATTGGAGGGCAATGTATCGGACCCTGGCAAGTTGGCCGCTTATCAGACCGCGTTTTCATCCTACACAGTGTTTCGAAACGCCCAGACCAACACCATCAAGGGCTTCAAGGATATCGACATGGCGATCATCCAGGCAGCTCGCTGATTCATCCTTTTTTGACCGGCCATTGGTACGTGTCAATGGCCATTTTCACGAGTGCATCGCATGGCTATTCAAAATATTTCCCTGTCTGACATCGGCCGGACAGCCTTTACGGAATTGCGCGGCCCCCAGGAAGGACCGATCGTATCCCTCGAGTCCCGATTGATCGAAGCGTTTGCCGGTTCCGCGGTCAATAGCGAGCAGGACGTTGCAGCCATCAATCAGATCATGCAGCGCCCGGATATCACCAGCCCCGAAGTATTGGCCAAGTTGCAGGAGCTGACAGGACAATACAACGTGGACATCAACCTGCTTAACGTACTGGTCCGCAAAGCGGTAGGTACTGCCGAAACCCTGTTGCGTGCCTCATGAAGCCTGGCGTGTTGCTGATACTGTTGTGCCTGGCGCTGGCGGGGTGTCGCCAACCCAATCTGCTTGAAGGGCTGGATCAACAGCAGGCCAATGAAGTGCTTTCGGTGCTGCAGCGCAACAATATTGCGGCGGTGAAAGTCGATGCCGGCAAAACCGGCTATGCGGTGAAAATCGATCAGGTCGATTTTTCCGCGGCTGTCGATTTGCTCAACCTCTATTCCTTGCCTTCGCGGCCGCGCCTGCAAGTGGCAGAGATGTTTCCTGCCGACTCGCTGGTAGCTTCGCCCCGCGCTGAAAAGGCCCGGCTTTATTCGGCGCTGGAGCAGCGAATCGAACAGTCGCTGGGGGTGCTCGAAGGCGTGGTGTCGGCGCGAGTGCATGTCAGTTACGACCTGGAGGCCGGCGAAGGCGGACGCAAGGCGCCGCCTGTCCACCTCTCGGCAGTGGCGATCCATGAGCTCGACGTCGACCCGCAATTGCTGATCACCGACATCAAGCGATTTCTCAAGAACAGTTTTGCGGCGGTCGAGTACGAGAACATCTCGGTGGTACTGTCCAAGCGTTCCCCGACCCAGCATGTCGCGCCGTCCGTGGCTGCAACGCAAGGGCATTCGCACTGGGTCTGGTGGTTGGCCGCGGTGACCGCATTGCTGTTGGCCAGTGGCGCAGCCTGGGCTTACCGCCAATCAAGCGCAGGTCAGCATGATGTCGCACGCTGAGTGTTTGGCGCAGATTCTCGCCGAGCCCTTGAGTTATCTGCATCCGCAGCGCCTGCCGACGCCGCAGGGATTTGATCGGCCCGAGGCACGCCATTGGCTCAACCAGATCCTGCTTGAAGATCTCGAACGGCCGGGCCCGTGGCCTTCGACGCCGTTGACAGCCGTAGCCAGGCAATGGGTTCGCCATTGGCGCCAGCTGACCTACATCGCCAGGCTGATGGGCGCTTATCGCTTGAAGCCCGACCTGGCGCGAGGCGCGGCGTTGCTAGGCCTGCCCTTGTCATTGCGCCGGTTCGCCGGTTACAGCCTCGGTGTTCGATGCGGCCTGCCGATCGAGGGCTCGCCCGTTTCGATAGAGCAGATCGAAGCCGCCGGCCTCAATGCGTTATGGAGTTGGTACGAGCAGGTACCGCCAGCCTTGCTCGAACGCCTGACCTTGCAATTTTCCGAGCCGGTTGTTCGCCTGCACAGGCAATGGCCGGTCACGCAACCCGATACAACTCTTTTCTTTTTGGCGGTGCAATATGCTCGACGCTATCCGAACCCTGACTGAACTCCCCGAGTCGAGCGACGCCCATCTGTCGCGCGAGGACATCGCCGCCGCACGTCGACGCCAGACCTTGCAGCGACAGGCGCAGCGCTGGGCCCGCGATTGTGTCGAGCAGGCCCGGCGTGATGCCCAGGCGCTTCATGCCCAGGCCTTTCAGGAGGGCTATGCCGCGGGCATCGTGCGCGCGACCGGGCAGCTGGCTGACGGCTTGCTGATGTCCCAGACGCTGGGGCTGCAACTGCGCAAAGACCTTGCCCAGGCCGCCCGCGATTTGCTCGCACAAGCCTTGAGTCGTCCCGAATGGCTGGATGACATGCTGGAGCGTTGGCTGAGCGAGCAACCGGGCGATTCGAGCGCCGTGTTGCAAGTGCTGCTGCCGCTGCGTTGTCGGCCGCAGGGCAATGAACTGCGCGAGCGCTTGCGCAGGCATTGGCCCGGAGAACTGGTCCTCGACTATCACCCGCAAGAGCGCTATGTGGCGCGGCTTGCAGATCAGTTGTTGGAATTCGATCTGGAAACGACGCGGCAACGACTGGAGCCGCGGTTGCTGGCATGCGTTGCGAACCTGCCGGAATCGGTTCGCGCTCTGGACCGGGCTTCCATGCAGGCGCTCACGGATCTGTATTCGACCTTTGCCGAACGCTCGGCCGGTTGCACTGAAACGGCCCCGCCCGAGGTTCATCATGAAGATTGAAACCGGTTTGAGTCAGCGCACAACCGAGAGCGGGGGGCGCGCAACGCTCGAGTCGCTTGAGTCACGTGTGCTTGCGGCCAGCCGAAACGTGCCTGAAAACAAGCGCCCGGACCCCGAGTTTCAGCGCTTGTATGAGTTGCTGTCAGCCATGGAGGGGCAGGGAGAAAAGGCCATCTATGAGTTTCTCCGTTCACTTCGAGGTGCAGATGGCCAATCACCCGCGTACCCCACTGCCCAGGCGTTGATGGCGGTCACGCTCCAGGTACTGGTTCGATTGAAGGACGACGGGCTGCAAGAGTCGCAGCTTTATAAGGAAGTCAAAGGTGCCAATGGCCTGGCGTTCAGCGTGGACCTCTTCGTCAAGGGCTTCATGCGTGAGGTGTTTCAACCAATGGAGGATGACGCTTGGGAGAAGAGTGAGTGGTGAAGCCGGGGTGCGTCCCGCCGAAATGGCGGAACGCACCGCAAGGGTTACACGGTTGTATTGTCCACTGGGCTATTGCCCTGATGAGCGTAGAAAAAACCTGGTAAGCCGGCGATGGCGACGGCGGCTACTACGGCATTGACCGCGTGATTTACCGTTGAAGTGGATAAACCCAGACTGCCAAAGTAAGTCCCTGCGGAAATCGCGGCAGCCATGATCGCTCCGCCGAACGAGGTTCGCATCGCTGAGGTCGTCAGAAGTTGATCGGCTACTTCTGAGGCGGAGGGGACGCGCGGGGCGAAAGTGATTCGAAAGCCGTCAGACTCTCTTTCGCTCTGGAACCTGTGCATTATTCCGCCACCTGCCGTATCGGCGATGACTTCAACCGCCCCATTGTAGACACCCCGCAGAATGTCGTGTCCTAGAACTGGAGCTAGGGATTCAAGGATCTCTGCGGCCTGGGTCTCCGGGGTAGTGTTTGAAGTGACGAATGTGTGCATCCAGTTTGTCAGTTGCGCTGTGAACCCGCCATCAGCAGTGGATGGCCCGCTACCGGCCGACATGGCATATCCGGCGCCTGAGTTGGGCGCTGTCTGGTCCATGGCTGTACCGAGAAGAAACTGTAAGGCTCCGTAGAGGCCTGCATTGGCTGCCGTACCTGGCAGATTGATTTGTGCGTTGTCGTTTAATGGAACAAACACCTGTGTGAGGTCGCGGGCCAAGGTGAAGAAAGCCATCTGCGGGCCGAATGAGGCGAGGGCGGGAAGCGCCTGCGGCGTGACCAGTGCAACGGCGAATGCAGCCAGCGATAACGACAAAGTCATCAGTCGTGACAGTCGCGTTTCAGTGTTTGCCGTGCCGTTGCATTCATCCCGAAGCGCGCCAAGGATGTTCAACGCCGGACCAATCATCAGAGAAACACCACCTATGACGTTGCGTGTCAGCGGGGAGGCGGCATTGGACTGCAAGCATTTTTCCAGGGCGAATCCGATCAGTTGGCGGATCGTTGTCAGGGTACCCACGATGAGCCCGGTTCGCAGGCCGGTGATTGTGAGGTTGCTGGCCAGGCGGCCGAGATCTCCTTCGAATTCGTTGCGGCCCAGTTTGCCCAGCAGTTCGCCAAGGGAGTCAACGATGATTTGGGCGCGTTGTAGAGGGATGTTGGAGTCTTTCTGATCGTCAATCAGATTCGGATTAGGACTACGATCCTGATGCATTGAGTTGTCGAACATACCCGGATAATCGAGATTCAGGGCCAATTGATCTCGTGCCTCATCGAGAGCTTTGGGGTCACCCTCCATCAGCGATGCGGTGATGCGTGGAATTACTACAATTTGGTCAAGGGTGTCCGCCAATTCTCCTGTAATGACGGAATCGATTTCGCTGTCGAGCTTCTTTATTTGGACTATCACTTGATCCATTTGAAGTGGAGAGATGCTCCCGCGAAGGGGGTCTGTATGTTTGAGAATCCAATTATCGATGGCTTGAGAGCTACCTTCCATATCTATGATCGTGTGATCACGACGATTTGTTTGAGGGCTTGACTCGGTCGACTTTGCAGCAGATGAGGTTGAGAATGAGGCAGTTGATCCGGTTGAGGATATAGTCATTTTTCGCTCTTTATGACGAAGGGGCTTGCTTGCGATCATTCAGCCTCTTGCGCCATTGCGGCTATCAAATAACGCTTCGCACGCGATACCTGCGACGGTTGGCCGCAAACAGTGATTTCTAATTAACAGGGGGCCTCGCTCGCAACGTGCTGGCCCGGCTATAATCGCCGCCTCAATTCGCCGCCAATCGAGTCAAACCCGCCCATGTACACCCTGGCCCGTCAGCTGTTGTTCAAACTCTCCCCGGAAACCTCCCACGATCTGTCCCTGGACCTGATCGGTGCGGGCGGGCGTCTTGGGCTCAACGGCTTGCTGTGCAAGGCCCCGGCGAAAATGCCGGTGAATGTCATGGGCCTGGAGTTCCCGAACCCGGTGGGCCTGGCCGCCGGTCTGGACAAGAACGGCGCGGCCATCGACGGATTCGCCCAACTGGGTTTCGGTTTTGTCGAAATCGGCACCATCACCCCGCGTCCGCAGCCGGGCAACCCCAAGCCTCGCCTGTTCCGTTTGCCGGAAGCCGAGGCGATCATCAATCGCATGGGCTTCAACAACCTCGGCGTCGATCACCTGCTGGCCCGTGTGGCGGCGGCCAAATACAAGGGCGTGCTGGGCATCAACATCGGCAAGAACTTCGATACGCCGGTCGAGCGTGCCGTGGACGACTACCTGATCTGCCTGGACAAGGTGTACGCCCACGCCAGCTATGTGACGGTCAACGTCAGTTCACCGAATACGCCGGGCCTGCGCAGCCTGCAATTCGGCGACTCGCTCAAGCAGTTGCTGGCCGATCTGGCCGAGCGCCGCGCGGAACTGGCCTTGCGTCATGGCAAGCATGTACCGCTGGCGATCAAGATCGCGCCGGACATGAGCGACGAAGAAACCGCACAGGTTGCACAAGCGCTGATCGAAACCGGAATGGATGCGGTCATCGCCACCAACACCACCCTGAGCCGCGTCGGCGTCGAAGGCATGGAGCATGGCGACGAGGCCGGTGGTCTGTCCGGCGCCCCGGTTCGCGACAAGAGCACCCACACCGTGAAAGTGCTGGCATCGGAGCTGGGTGGTCGCCTGCCGATCATCGCGGCTGGCGGCATTACCGAAGGCAAGCACGCCGCCGAGAAAATCACCGCGGGCGCGAGCCTGGTGCAGATCTATTCGGGCTTCATCTACAAGGGCCCGGCGCTGATTCGCGAGTCCGTAGACGCCATCGCAGCCCTGCGCTGATCCCCTGTAGGAGCGAGCCTGCTCGCGATGGTCGATAACGATAACGCGTGCTTTCTGGATACACGCGATGTTTTCGAGTCCATCGCGAGCAAGCTCGCTCCTACAGGGGGATTGTTTTGGGCCAACGAGCAGGCATAAAAAAGGGCCCCTTCAAAGGAGCCCCTGGGCCGCAGCCCGCCGTCCGGATGGGACGTGCGTGGTTAATTCAGTACAAAATCAGATTGTCGTGTCGGAGTGTTGTGCCCTGTAATTAGCCGACGGCGTGAAGTTCGTTGAGTCTGTGGATTCCCGCAGTGCCGGTCATACCGTCCCAGTTGTCGCCGCGTCCTTCTCGCCAGCCGTTGATCCAGGCTTGGCGTACCGACGGTAGAGTAAATGGGCAAAGCTCACGGGATTTGCCACCAACGCCATATTGATATCCGCGCAAAAATGCTCTTTCCAACGGATCACGCTTAAGTCTTCTCATAGGGTGTTGCCCTCACTTGTTGACTGTATGTATCGCGTCGACCTCTATTGAGGTCTGGCAGAAAAACTCTGCCGTTGGGGGCTCGTTGCCGGCGTGACGAGCCAAGGTGTTGGCGTCATTGCGGCGCCAACCTGAGTTGAGTTCTAACCAATGCGTCACATCGAGGGAATGATCGTTTTGTCATAAGGACGTAACCATTCATGTGTTAAGGCCATAAGTAACAGAGTGTTTGTAGCGTATTTATTAGCTAAACCCCGGTATGATCGGCTCTGCGCTGCATGATGGGCTTAATCCTTTAGTGAGAATGGCTCCCGTTGCCGGGAGGCACTATTCGACGAAGGGTCGACTTATGACATTTCATTGCATCAACTTTTTTATCTGTCCTTGCATCTAAGCTCATTTAACCCGAGCAGCAGGGGTGGAACGGCACACCTTCGTGCCACGCGGGCGCTCTTCGAGAAAAGCGCCTGATTGAAAACCGGACCGGCAATGCGTTGCCCGGTCGCTCAGCTAAAGGTTCTGGAATTCCCATGTCCGATCGTTTCGAACTCTTCCTCACTTGCCCAAAAGGCCTTGAAGGCCTGCTCATCGAGGAAGCCGTCGGGCTTGGCCTTGAGGAAGCGCGGGAGCACACCTCTGCCGTGCGCGGCATGGCCACCATGGAAACCGCTTATCGCCTGTGCCTGTGGTCACGCCTGGCCAACCGCGTGCTGCTGGTGCTCAAGCGTTTCCCGATGAAGGACGCCGAAGACCTGTACCACGGCGTACTGGACATCGAGTGGCAAGACCACATGCTCAACGACGGCACCCTGGCCGTCGAATTCAGCGGCCATGGCTCGGGTATCGACAACACCCACTTCGGCGCGCTGAAGGTCAAGGACGCCATCGTCGACAAACTGCGGACCCCGCAAGGCGACCGTCCGTCCATCGACAAGCTCAATCCGGACCTGCGCATTCACCTGCGCCTGGACCGTGGCGAAGCCATTCTGTCCCTCGACCTGTCCGGCCACAGCCTGCACCAGCGCGGCTATCGCCTGCAGCAAGGTGCGGCACCGCTGAAGGAAAACCTCGCGGCTGCCATCCTGATCCGTTCCGGCTGGCCACGTATCGCGGCCGAAGGCGGCGCGCTGGCCGACCCGATGTGCGGTGTCGGTACGTTCCTGGTGGAAGCGGCGATGATCGCCGCCGACATCGCGCCGAACCTGCGCCGCGAGCAGTGGGGTTTCACTGCCTGGCTCGGTCACGTTCCGGCGCTGTGGAAAAAACTCCACGAAGAAGCCAGCGAGCGCGCGGCGGCCGGCATGGCCAAGCCACCGTTGTGGATTCGCGGCTACGAAGCCGATCCGCGGCTGATTCAACCGGGTCGCAACAACGTCGAGCGGGCCGGCCTGAGCGAGTGGATCAAGATCTACCAGGGTGAAGTCGCGACCTTCGAGCCGCGCCCGGACCAGAACCAGAAAGGCCTGGTGATCTGCAACCCTCCGTACGGCGAGCGTCTGGGCGACGAGGCGAGCCTGCTCTACCTCTACCAGAACCTCGGCGAACGCCTGCGTCAGGCCTGCCTGAACTGGGAAGCGGCGGTGTTCACCGGCGCGCCGGACCTGGGCAAGCGCATGGGCATCCGCAGCCACAAGCAGTATTCGTTCTGGAACGGCGCCTTGCCGTGCAAGCTGCTGCTGATCAAGGTGCTGCCCGATCAGTTCGTCACCGGCGAGCGTCGTACGCCGGAACAGCGCCAGGTCGAGCGTGAGCAAGCCGCCTACGATCAGACGCCGAACGAACCGCAGGAACGCAAGTTCAACAAAAACGGCAACCCGATCAAACCGGTGCCGGCACCGGCTCCGGTGGTCGAGCAGCCGCGCCTGAGCGAAGGCGGGCAGATGTTCGCCAACCGCCTGCAAAAGAACCTCAAGGCCCTGGGCAAGTGGGTCAAGCGTGAAGGTATCGACTGCTACCGCGTGTACGATGCCGACATGCCGGAATATTCCATGGCCATCGACCTGTATCACGACTGGGTCCATGTTCAGGAGTACGCCGCGCCGAAATCCATCGATCCGGAAAAAGCCTCGGCCCGCATGTTCGATGCCCTGGCCGCCATCCCGCAGGCGTTGAACATCGACAAGAACCGCGTGGTGGTCAAGCGCCGCGAGCGTCAGAGCGGCACCAAGCAGTACGAGCGCCAGGCGGCGCAGGGCAAATTTGTCGAGGTCAATGAAGGCGGTGTGAAGTTGCTGGTGAACCTCACCGACTACCTCGACACCGGTCTGTTCCTCGACCATCGGCCGATGCGCATGCGTATCCAGAAAGAGGCGGCGGGCAAACGCTTCCTCAATCTGTTCTGCTACACCGCAACGGCCAGCGTGCATGCGGCCAAGGGCGGCGCGCGCAGCACCACCAGTGTCGATCTGTCGAAAACCTATCTGGACTGGGCGCGTCGCAACCTGTCGCTGAACGGTTTTTCCGACAAGAACCGCCTGGAGCAGGGCGATGTGATGGCGTGGCTCGAAGCCAGTCGTGACGAATACGACCTGATCTTCATCGACCCGCCGACGTTCTCCAACTCCAAGCGCATGGAAGGCGTGTTCGACGTGCAGCGCGACCAGGTGCAACTGATCGACCTGGCCATGGCGCGTCTGGCACCCGGTGGCGTCTTGTACTTCTCCAACAACTTCCGCAAGTTCGAACTGGAGGCCAATCTCGGCGAGCGTTATGCGGTCGAGGACATCACCGCCCAGACCCTCGATCCGGATTTTGCGCGCAACGCCAAGATCCATCGCGCCTGGAAAATCATGGCACGCTAAATAGCTGTGTAGGAGCGAGCTTGCTCGCGATGGACTCAAGAACACCGCGTGCTTTCAGAAAGCTCGCGTTATCGTTATCGACCATCGCGAGCAAGCTCGCTCCTACAGGGTGCTGGTCAAATTAGTGGCAAATAGCTATAACTCAACTCATGGCCAAAGGGCTTTCCCGCACCTGGCGTTTTGAGTTGCGTTTTATGTCGTTGCACGCCGTGCGCCCCAGGATCCTGGGTTTTATCAGCGAAGATGCCTCGGCCTGGCTGGTCGCGTTGCTGGTTTTGTTGATCGGCGGGGTGCTCACCGGGTTACTGGCGTGGTCGACACTGAATCTGTTTCACCATCAATTGCGGCAACGCTTTCAACTGCTGGCCAGTGAGCGTTACAGCCGTATCGAAGAACGTTTCGAAGATCAGGAGCAGCGCCTCGACGGCCTGCGCCGGTTTTTCGCCAATTCCGGTTCGGTGTCCCGAGCGGAATTCGACGGCTACACCCAACCTTTGCTGCTGCGAACCCAGGCGTATTCCTACGCTCAGCGGGTCACTCGTGACGAGCGGGCGGCGTTCGAGCGACGGGTGCGAGACGAGGGCCTGAACAGCTTCACCCTGAGAGAACTCAACGCCGCCGGCCAATTGCAACTGGCCGGCGAGCGCGATGAGTACGTGGCGGTGCTGTATAGCCAGACGCAAAGCAAACTCGGCGCTCCCCTCGGTTACGACTTGCTGGCCCAGCCGCTGCGGCGTGCCACGCTCGCTCGGGCCGATCAGCGTGGCGGCATGGCGGTGTCGCAACCGATGCATCTGGTGAGTATCGAACCGGCTTATGCGCGCGGCGTGCTGCTGGTCGCGCCGGTCATGCAGCGCACCGGACAGGACCGCACAGCCACGAAGCCCTACGGGTATGTGATGGCCGTGATCAGCATGCGCCAGTTGCTGGCGGACGGACTGCCGGAAGCGAGTCGCGACTATCTCTCGGTACGCATCCTCGATTTGTCGACCGACGACCGGCACGAAGTGCTGTTCGAGTCGCCCAACCCGCCAGCCGTCAGCGAGCTGTCGGCCACGCGCCTGTTGCGCATGGCCGACCATGACTATCAAGTCGATATACAGCCCAGCGATGCGTTCGTGCAGGCCAACCATTCCTCCGTGACCAGTCTGGTCGTGTTGGGCGGATTGCTCAGCCTGTTGCTCAGTGCCTTGCTCTATGTGCTGGTCAGTCAGCGGCAGCGGGCGTTGAGACTGGTCGAGCAGCGTACCCAGGAGCTGCGCGATCGGGAACGGGAGCTGCGTGGCACCCATGGTCAGTTGCGTGGCGTGCTCAATGCCGCCACCCAGGTTGCGATCATCGCCACCGACCTGCGCGGCGTCATCAGCACGTTCAACGCCGGTGCCGAGCAGATGCTCGGCTATAGCAGTGCCGAAGTGGTTGGCCATATGACCCTGGAGAACCTGCATCTGCCCCGGGAGCTGGCCGGTCGTTCGGCCGAGCTGAGCGCCCGCTATGGCAAGCCGGTGCCGACCTGCCAGGCGATGCTGGTCGAAGGCGACGTGGAGGGCGGCCACGAGGCGCGGGAGTGGACCCTGGTGCGCGGCGATGGCAGCCATCTGATGGTCAACATGCTCGCCACGCCGGTGCTCGACGAGCAAGGCCTGTGGGTCGGGCACCTGGCGGTGTGCATCGACATCACCGAACGCAAGCGGGTCCATGAAGCGCTCGCGGCGCGGGACCTGCTGTTGAAAAAACTCAGCGCCCACGTGCCCGGTGGCATCTACCAGTTCAAGATGGAATTCGACGGGCGCTTCAGCGTGATCTATGCCAGCGACGGCATTCGCGATATCTACGAGCTGGAACCCGACGTACTGCTGCTCAATGCCGAAGCGATCTTCACCCGGATCCACCCCCAGGACACTACCCGTGTCCGCGCCTCGATCCGTGCTTCGGCCGAAACCCTCAGCCCCTGGCGCGAGGAGTACCGCGTGCAACTGCCGCTACGGGGGGTGCGTTGGGTTCGCGGCGAAGCCACTCCGGAGGAGCTGCCCGGTGGCGGTGTGCTCTGGCACGGCTACATCTCGGACATTTCCGATATGAAACGGGTGGAAGAAGAATTGCGCGCGTTGTCGGTTACCGACTCGCTGACCGGCATCCATAACCGGCGTTATTTCCAGGAGCGCCTGACCACCGAAATGGCCCGGGTGGAGCGGGGCGGTGGGGATTTGTCGGTGATCATGCTCGACATCGACCATTTCAAGCGCATCAATGACCTGCATGGCCACGCCATCGGTGACCGGGTGTTGCAGGCCGTGTGCGAACGGATCGGCCACCGGCTGCGTCGCACCGATGTGTTCTGCCGCCTGGGCGGCGAGGAGTTCATGGTGCTGTGCCCGGATATCGGCGGCGAACATGCTTTTGTGCTGGCCCAGCAATTGTGGCACAGCCTGCGCAGTTCACCCATTGAAGGCGTCGGTACGGTCACCGCCAGTTTCGGGATTGCCAGTTGGCGCGCCGGGGAGGGCGCCGATGCCTTGCTGTTGCGCGCGGATTCGGGGGTTTATGCGGCGAAGCAGGCAGGGCGAGACCGGGTAGAAGAGGAGATGAATTAACCCGGGTTAACGCTGCCCCTGTAGGAGCGAGCTTGCTCGCGATGGTCGATAACGATAACGCGGACATACTGAATGTACGCGGCGCTCTCGAATCCATCGCGAGCAAGCTCGCTCCTACAGGGGGCAGAGCTTTGCCTTACAACACCGAAGCCGTCTGCGGCGCTTTCGGTTGGCGGTACAGGTCGAGCAGCACCTGATCGAGCACCGACGAGGCGCCGAAGGGGGCCTTGTCGTTGAGGATCGCCACCACCGCCCAGGTGTTGCCGTTGACGTCGCGACTGAAACCGGCTATCGCCCGTACGGTGTTCAGCGTGCCGGTCTTGACGTGGGCTTCACCGCGCATCGCCGTGGTCTTCAGGCGCTTGCGCATGGTGCCGTCGGTGCCGGCAATCGGCATCGAACTGATGTACTCGGCGGCATACGGGCTGTGCCACGCCGCTTCGAGCATCGAGGCCAATTCCCGGGCGCTGACGCGCTCGGAGCGGGACAGGCCGGAGCCGTTCTCCATCACCAGATGCGGCGCGGTGATGCCCTTTTTCGCCAGCCACTGACGCACGACACGCTGGGCAGCCTTGGCGTCATCACCATCGGCATCGGTGCGGAAACGTTGGCCCAGGCTCAGGAACAACTGCTGGGCCATGGTGTTGTTACTGTATTTGTTGATGTCGCGGATGATTTCCGCCAGGTCCGGCGAGAACGCCCGGGCCAGCACCTTGGCGTCTTTAGGGGTTGGCGCCAGCACATCCCTGCCCTGGATGCTGCCACCCAGTTCCTTCCAGATCGCGCGGACGGCGCCAGCGGTGTAGGTCGCGTGGTCGAGCAGCGACAGGTAGGTCTGCGAGCTGCAGCCTTCACCCAGTTGACCGCCGACGGTAACGGTCACGGTGCCATCGGCTTGCGCCGCCGGGTTGTAACGCACGCCACCGGTGCATTGCCTGGAGTTGAGGGCCTTGACCTGGTTGTCGATGCGGATGCTCGCAATCGGCGGCTCCACCGAGACCAGTACCTTGCCCGAGTCATTGCGCGCAACGAAGCGCAGCGCCTTGAGGTTGACCAGCAGCGAATCGGGTTTGACCAGGAACGGCTTGTTGTCATCGTTGCCGTCGTCATTGAACTCCGGCAGTTGCGGTTGCACGAAGAAGGTTTTATCCAGCACCAGGTCGCCGGTGACCTGGGTGACACCGTTGGCACGCAGGTCGCGCATCAGCAGCCAGAGTTTTTCCATGTTCAGCTTCGGATCGCCGCCACCCTTGAGGTAGAGGTTGCCGTTGAGGATGCCGCCACTGAGGGTGCCGTCGGTGTAGAACTCGGTTTTCCACTGGTGGTTCGGGCCGAGCATTTCCAGGGCTGCGTAGGTGGTGACCAGTTTCATGGTCGACGCCGGGTTGACCGACACGTCGGCGTTGAACACCGTCGGGGTGCCGGGGCCGGTGAGCGGGATCATCACCAGCGACAGGGCGTTGTCCTGCAACTTGCTGGCTTTCAGGGCTTTTTCAACGTTGGGCGACAGCGCAGTATTGACCGGAGCTGCAGAAACGGGGAGGGCCAGGGGGAGAAGAAAACCGGCCAACAGCAATGGACGCAAAGACTTGATCATCTGAAATAAAACCCTACAGCCGAGGGGAAAAAAGATGAGGGCATGAAGATAAATTCCCTCAATGGTCATGAAAGTGTCGGCATTATGCCCCAAGGTGCCACGACTTGTGCCGTGCGAGGGCTGTCCGATCGGCTATTTTTTTACCGACGGTAGGCGAGGTGGCCCAGAGAGTCAGGCAATCGGCGGCTTAAACTGCTAAAGTGCCGCCCGTTATTACTTAAGAGGATTGTTCCAATGGCGACTAACCGTTCCCAGCGTCTGCGCAAAAAACTGTGCGTCGATGAATTTCAAGAGCTGGGTTTCGAACTGAACCTGGATTTCAAAGAAGATTTGGCTGATGAAGCCATTGATGCTTTCCTCGACGCGTTCCTCAAAGAAGCCATGGAAGCCAACGGCCTGGGTTATGTTGGCGGCGACGACTACGGTCTGGTTTGCCTGCAGAAGCGTGGCTCGGTCAGCGCCGAACAGCGCGCTGCCGTTGAAGCCTGGCTCAAAGGCCGCACCGAGCTGACCAGCGTTGAAGTCAGCCCGCTGCTGGACGTCTGGTACCCGGAAAAGCCGATCAATCAGGCTTAAAAGCAGTTGCAAGCTTCAAGTTGCAAGCTTCAAGCTGCAAGCTGCACAGGCTTGCAGCTTGCAGCTTGCAGCTTAACGCTTGAAGCTGCTGTTCAAAATCAGCAGCGTCACCACCCCCGCGACAATCCCCCAGAACGCCGAACCGATGGAAAACAGCGTCAGCCCCGATGCCGTGACCATGAAGGTGATGAGCGCCGCTTCACGTTCCTTCACTTCGCTCATGGCGATGCTCAAACCGTTGATGATCGAGCCGAACAGCGCCAGTGCGGCAATCGACAGCACCAGTTCCTTGGGCAGCGCGGCAAACAATGCCGCGAGCGTCGCGCCGAACACGCCGGCGATCCCGTAGAAAATCCCGCACCAGACGGCGGCGGTGTAGCGTTTGTTGCGATCTTCATGGGCGTGCGGACCGGTGCAGATCGCCGCGCTGATCGCCGCCAGGTTGATCCCGTGAGAACCGAACGGTGCCAGCAGCAAACTGGCGATGCCGGTGGTGGTGATCAGCGGCGAGGCTGGCACGGTGTAGCCATCGGCACGCAATACGGCGATGCCGGGCATGTTTTGTGAAGTCATGGCGACGACAAACAGCGGAATGCCGATGCTGATGGTCGCAGCCAGGGAGAACTGCGGTGTGGTCCAGACCGGCGTGGCGACCTCCAGGTGAAAACCGCTGAAGTCCAGCAGCCCCATGAAGCCTGACAATGCCGTGCCGATCAGCAAGGCCGCCAGCACCGCATAGCGCGGCGACAGGCGCTTGACCAGCAGATAAGTGACGAACATCCCCAGTACCAAGGCCGTGCGGTGTTGCGCGGCGACGAAAATCTCGCTGCCGATCTTGAACAGGATCCCTGCCAGCAGGGCGGCGGCCAGGGACGCCGGAATCTTTTTCACCAGTCGTTCGAAGCTGCCGGTCAGCCCGCAAATCGTCACCAGCACCGCGCAGGTCATATAGGCGCCAATGGCTTCGCCGTAGCTCACGCCGCCCAGGCTGGTGATCAGCAGCGCGGCACCGGGGGTCGACCAGGCAATGGTGATCGGCGTGCGATAGCGCAGGGACAGGCCGATGGAGCACACCGCCATGCCGATGGAGATCGCCCAGATCCACGAAGAAATCTGCCCGCTGCTCAGGCCCGCCGCTTGCCCAGCCTGGAACATCAGCACCAGGGAACTGGTGTAGCCGGTCATCATGGCGATGAACCCGGCGACGATGGCCGAGGGCGAGGTGTCGGCCAGCGGGCGGATTTGCGTGTGGGTGGCGTCGTTCATGACGGTGGTGTTCCTTATACAAATGAAGATGTCCGCAGCAACACTGAACCTTGTGGGAGCGGGCTTGCTCGCGAAGGGGGCGTGTCAGTCGACATTGATATGGCAAACAGACCGCATTCGCGAGCAAGCCCGCTCCCACAGGGATCGTGCCAAAAAGGCGGATTCTGCGAACAAGCCTAAACTCAAAAGTAATCAGGTGTTGCGATACAGCCGAGGCAACATTCAGCCGTACAGTCGTGTTGCCACCATCCATTGTGTACAATCGCAGTGTTTTTTACGCGATACTTGCCAGCGACCCACTGTGCCGTATTACAGTCACGGTCAATTCGCCGCAGTTCTTCCGACTCGAGTGCCCATGAACGAACAGTTGCAACCCCTAAAGAAACAACCGCGAGCAGGCAAAGCCGGCCGCAGCGGTACCCAGGACGATATTGTCTACGCGCATATCTTCGAGGCCATCCTCGAGCAGCGTCTGGCGCCCGGCACCAAGTTGAGCGAAGAAGCGCTGGGGGAAATTTTCGGGGTCAGCCGCACCATCATTCGCCGCGCCCTGTCGCGCCTGGCCCATGAAGGCGTGGTGCTGTTGCGTCCGAATCGCGGCGCTGTGGTTGCCAGCCCGAGTGTCGAAGAGGCGCGCCAGGTGTTCATGGCCCGGCGTCTGGTCGAGCGCGCGATCACCGAGCTGGCGGTGCAGCACGCCACCGCCGAGCAGATCGCCGAATTGCGCCAGATGGTCAACGACGAACGCGACAGCTTCTCCCGTGGCGACCGGGGTGCCGGCATCCGCCTGTCGGGCGAATTCCACCTGAAACTGGCTGAAGCGGCGAAAAACGCCCCGCTGATCAGTTTCCAGCGCAGCCTGGTGTCCCAGACGTCGCTGATTATCGCCCAGTACGAAAGCGGCAACCGCTCCCACTGTTCCTACGACGAGCACACCCAGCTGATCGACGCCATCGAGAAGCGCGACGCTGAACTGGCGGTGAACCTGATGATGCATCACATGGATCACATCGACAGCAAGCTCAACCTCGACGAGGAAAGTGCTTCGGATGACCTGCATGCGGTGTTCTCGCATTTGCTGCAGACCAAGAAGCCGGGTCGATCGACCGCCAAGCTCTGATTATTGTAGGAGCGAGCTTGCTCGCGATGGTCGTGAACGATAACGCGGAAAACCTGACACCCCGTGGCGCTCTCTAATTCATCGCGAGCAAGCTCGCTCCTACAAAGGGCATAAAAATCCCCCGGAATCTGACGATTGCGGGGGATTTTTTTATGCCCGGAAAACCTTACCGCTGATGCACCAGATTGCCCGCCGCATACGTCTGCAGCACCGTCCGGTCATCCCCCAGCGTCATCAACACAAACAACGTCTCGGCGATGTTATTGGCCTGCTTCAGGCGATAGCCCAGCAGCGGCGTGGCGTTGTAGTCCAGTACCAGGAAGTCGGCGTCGGTGCCCGGTTGCAGGGTGCCGATCCTGTCTTCCAGACGCAGCGCACGGGCGCCGCCGAGGGTGGCCAGGTACAGCGACTTGAACGGGCTCAGGCGCGCACCTTGCAGCTGCATCACCTTGTACGCCTCGTTGAGCGTTTGCAGCAGCGAGAAACTGGTGCCGCCGCCGACATCGGTGCCGATGCCGACATTGAGCTTGTGCTTCTCGGCCATCGGCAGGTTGAACAGGCCGCTGCCGAGGAAGAAGTTCGAGGTCGGGCAGAACGAGATGGCCGAACCGGTTTCTGCCAGGCGCGCGCACTCGTCATCGCACAGGTGCACGCCGTGGGCGAACACCGAGCGCTCGCCGAGCAACTGGTAGTGGTCGTAGACGTCCAGGTAGCCTTTGCGCTCGGGGAACAGCGCCTTGACCCACTCGATTTCCTTGAGGTTTTCACTGATGTGGGTCTGCATGTACAGATCCGGGTATTCGGTCAGCAACTGGCCGGCCAGGGTCAACTGTTCCGGGGTGCTGGTCGGTGCGAAGCGTGGGGTGACGGCGTAGTGCAGGCGACCCTTGCCGTGCCAGCGTTCGATCAGTGCCTTGCTGTCGACGTAGCTGGACTCGGCGGTATCGGTCAGGTAGTCCGGGGCGTTGCGGTCCATCATCACCTTGCCGGCGATCATCCGCAGGTCGAGCTGTTGGGCCGCTTCGAAGAACGAGTTCACCGATTGCGGGTGCACGCTGCCGAACACCAGCGCGGTGGTGGTGCCGTTGCGCAGCAGTTCCTTGATGAAAATGTCCGCGACCTGGTCGGCGTGGGCCTTGTCGGCGAACTGGCTTTCGCACGGGAAGGTGTAGGTGTTGAGCCAGTCCAGCAATTGTTCGCCGTAGGCGCCGACCATGCCGGTTTGCGGCAGATGAATATGGGTGTCGATGAAGCCGGGGGTGATCAGTGCGTCCTGGTAGTGGGTGATCTCGATATCCGCCGGCAGGGTCGGCAGCAATTCGCTGGCGTGGCCCAGGGCGCTGATCTGGCCGTTATCCACAACCAGCAAGCCGTCTTCGAAATACTCGTAGGAGGCTTCGATACCGACTTCGGCTGGGTCGGCGATGCTGTGCAGGATGGCGGCGCGGTAAGCTTTGCGAGTCAGAGGCATGAGATTCTCAGTTCGAGGCTTTCAAGTTTGCGGTTTGGCTGCGGCGTGACGCGGGCAGCAGTTTGGCAATCGGTTCGGCGCTGGAGGTCTGCTGGCCGAAGTTCGCGTTATAGGTGGCGATGATTTCGCCGGCGATGGAGATGGCGATTTCCACAGGCAACTTGCCTTTGACTTCGCCGATGCCCATCGGGCAGCGCATGCGTTGCACGACGCTAGTGTCGAAACCGCGGTCGCGCAGGCGATGTTCGAACTTCACGCGTTTGGTTTTCGAGCCGATCAGGCCGAAGTAGGCGAAGTCGTTGCGCTTGAGGATCGCAGCGGTCAGTTCGAGGTCGAGCTGGTGGTTGTGGGTCATCACGATGCAATAGCTGCCGGCGGGCAGGTCATCGATTTCATCCACCGGTTCTTCGCTGACGATCTTGCGCACGCCGTGGGGGATCTGCTCGGGGAATTCCTCTTCCCGCGAATCGATCCAGCGTACCCGGCAAGGCAGACTGGCCAGCAGCGGCACCAGGGCGCGGCCGACGTGGCCGGCACCGAACACGGCGATCTGTGCCTGCACCTGGCCCATCGGTTCGAACAGCAGAACGGTGGCACCGCCGCAGCACTGGCCGAGGCTGGCGCCGAGGCTGAAACGCTCCAGATGGGTGTCCTGCTTGCCGCTGGCGAGCATCTCGCGGGCGATCTTCATGGCCTTGTATTCCAGGTGCCCGCCACCAATGGTGTCGAAGGCCTGGTTCGCGCTGATGACCATCTTCGAGCCAGCGTTGCGCGGCGTGGAGCCGAGCTCTTCGATGATGGTCACCAGCACGCAGGGCTCACCCCGGTTTTGCAGGTCGGCGAGGGCGTCGATCCAGTTGTACATGTTTCACCTCAACATCTCTGTTGTCTGTACCGGCCTCTTCGCGAGCAAGCCCGCTCCCACATTTGGAATGCATTTCAATGTGGGAGCGGGCTTGCTCGCGAAGGCCGCACCTCGGTCTTAGAGCGAAGCCAACTCGGTTTCAGCCTCGACAGCCTTCGCCGCCTTCAACTGGCGCATCTGCTCACAGCCCCACAACACCCGCTCCGGAGTCGCCGGTGCGTCGATTTTCGGTTGATGCCTGTAATCACCCAGGCTCGCCACGGCGTCCTTGATCGCACACCACGAAGCGATGCCGAGCATGAACGGCGGCTCGCCCACGGCCTTGGAATGGAACACCGTGTCTTCCGGGTTCTTGCGGTTTTCCACCAGCTTCACCCGCAGGTCCAGCGGCATGTCCGCCACGGCCGGGATCTTGTAGCTGGCCGGGCCGTTGGTCATCAGCTTGCCCTTGTTGTTCCACACCAGCTCTTCCATGGTCAGCCAACCCATGCCCTGGATGAACCCGCCCTCGACCTGACCGATGTCGATGGCCGGGTTCAACGAGGCGCCGACGTCGTGGAGGATGTCGGTGCGCAGCATCTTGTATTCGCCGGTCAGGGTATCGACCAGCACTTCGCAGCACGCCGCGCCAAAGGCGAAGTAGTAGAACGGCCGGCCACGGGCCTGGCTGCGGTCGTAGTAGATTTTCGGGGTCTTGTAGAACCCGGTGCTCGACAGCGAGACCTGGGCGAAGTACGCCTGCTGGATCAGTGCTTCGAAGGTCAGGATGTGATCGCGGACCCGCACGTGGCCGTTGTGAAACTCCACGTCTTCTTCGCTGACCTTGTACTGGCGCGCGGCGAATTCCACCAGACGCTGCTTGATGGTTTCGGCGGCGTTCTGCGCGGCCTTGCCGTTCAGGTCGGCACCGCTGGATGCGGCGGTCGGCGAGGTGTTCGGCACCTTGTCGGTGTTGGTCGCGGTGATCTGCACGCGGTCCATTTCCACCTGGAACACTTCGGCCACGACCTGCGCGACCTTGGTGTTCAGGCCCTGGCCCATTTCGGTGCCGCCGTGGTTGAGGTGGATGCTGCCGTCGGTGTAGACGTGCACCAGGGCGCCGGCCTGGTTGAGGAAGCTGGCGGTGAAGGAAATACCGAATTTCACCGGGGTCAGCGCCAGGCCTTTTTTCAGGATCGGGCTGTTGGCGTTGTAGCGACGGATCGCTTCGCGGCGCTCGGCGTACTGGCTGCTTTCTTCCAGTTCGGCGGTCATCTCCTCGAGCATGTTGTGCTCGACGGTCTGGTAGTAGTGGGTGACGTTACGCTCGGTCTTGCCGTAGTAGTTGGCCTTGCGCACAGCCAGCGGATCAAGGGCCAGATGGCGGGAGATGGCGTCCATCACTTCTTCGATGGCGACCATGCCTTGCGGGCCGCCGAAGCCACGATAAGCGGTGTTCGACGCGGTGTTGGTCTTGCAGCGGTGACCGTTGATGGTCGCATCGCCTAGATAGTACGAGTTGTCCGAGTGGAACATCGCGCGGTCGACGATCGACGCCGACAGGTCAGGCGAGCAACCGCAGTTGCCGGCCAGTTCCAGGTTGATGCCGTGCAGGCGGCCGGTGCTGTCGAAGCCGACGTCGTACTCGACATAGAAGGGGTGACGCTTGCCGGTCATCAGCATGTCTTCGACCCGCGGCAGACGCATCTTGGTCGGCTGGCCGGTGAGGTGGGCGATCACCGCGCACAGGCACGCGGGGCTCGCCGCCTGGGTTTCCTTGCCGCCGAAACCGCCGCCCATGCGGCGCATGTCGACGACGATCTTGTTCATCGACACGTCCAGTACTTCGGCCACCAGCTTCTGCACTTCGGTGGGGTTCTGCGTGGAGCAGTAGACGATCATGCCGCCGTCTTCGGTCGGCATCACCGAAGAGATCTGGGTTTCCAGGTAGAAGTGTTCCTGGCCGCCGATGTGCAGGGTGCCCTGGATGCGGTGCTCGGCAGTGGCCAGCGCCGTGGCCGAATCGCCGCGCTTGTGGGTGTGGCTGTCGAGTACGAAGTGGCGCTTGCGCAGGGCTTCGACCACGTCCAGCACAGGTTCCAGATCTTCATATTCGATGATCGCGGCCATGGCCGCCTTGCGCGCGGTTTCCAGGTCTTTCGCGGCAACGGCGACTACCGGTTGACCGACGAACTGCACGGTGTCGATCGCCAGCAGCGGATCGCCCGGCAGCAACGGACCGATGTCCTTCAGGCCCGGCACGTCTTCGTGGGTGATGGCGATGCGCACGCCTTCGAAGGCGTAGCAGG
This sequence comes from Pseudomonas sp. FW305-70, assembly GCF_058783925.1. Lineage (NCBI taxonomy): Bacteria > Pseudomonadati > Pseudomonadota > Gammaproteobacteria > Pseudomonadales > Pseudomonadaceae > Pseudomonas > Pseudomonas sp. FW305-70. Next base: position 47,628 of record NZ_JBYSYZ010000001.1, on the reverse strand, counting down.
GCGAGGTGTCGATGCTGATGATACGGGCGTGGGCACGGTCCGACATACGCGCATAAACGTGCAACTGGTTGGGGAATTCCAGGCGATCGTCGATGTACTGCGCTTCACCGGCCACATGCTTGGCGGCGCTGTCGTGCTTGACGGCGCGGCCGACACCGGTGGTCAGGTCCTTGGCGAACAGTTCAGCCAATTCGGCTTGGGTCTTCTCTACGGCGTGATGATTAGACATAAGCGGTCACCCGAGTCTCGATGTGCGGTGTTTGCAGTTCGATGAAGTATTTGCGCAGCAGGTTCTGCGCGCTGAGCAGGCGATATTCCTTGCTGGCGCGGAAGTCCGAGAGCGGCGTGAAGTCTTCGCCCAGGGCCGCGCAGGCGCGTTCAACGGTGGCGTTATTGAATGGCGAGCCGAGCAACGCGGCTTCGCAGGCGGCAGCGCGTTTCGGGATCGCGGCCATGCCGCCAAAGGCGACGCGGGCTTCAGCGACCACGCCGTTTTCCAGGCGAATGTTGAAGGCCGCACAAACTGCCGAGATGTCATCGTCCAGGCGCTTGGAAACCTTGTAGGCGCGGAACAGTTTTTCGACGCTGGCGCGCGGCACGATGATCTTTTCGATGAACTCGCTTTCCTGGCGTGCCGTGACGCGGTAATCGATGAAGTAATCTTCCAGCGCCAGGGTGCGGCGGGTTTCGCCTTTGCACAGCACGATTTGCGCGCCGAGGGCGATCAGCAGGGGCGGCGAGTCACCAATCGGCGAGGCGTTGCCGATGTTGCCGCCCAGGGTGCCCTGGTTGCGGATCTGCAGGGACGCAAAGCGGTGCAGCAATTCACCGAAGTCCGGGTATTCGGCGTTCAGGGCTTCGTAGCAATCGGAAAGGGCGGTGGCGGCGCCGATTTCCAGGCGATCGTCAAAGCGCTCGATGCGTTTCATCTCGGCGACGTTGCCGACGTAGATCATCACCGGCAGTGTGCGGTGGAACTGCGTGACTTCCAGCGCCAGGTCGGTGCCGCCAGCCAGCAGGCGGGCCTGTGGATAAGCGTCGTAGAGGTCGGCCAGGTCGGCCACGGTCAGCGGCACCAGGCAGCGTTTGTCGCCGCTGTTGAGTTCGCCGATATCGGTTGGGGCAATGGCTTTGAGGCGCGCGATGGTGTCGGCCTCGCGGGCGTCGAACTGGTCCGGCTGCTTGCCGCAGCAGGACTGCTCGGCGGCTTCCAGGATCGGCCGGTAACCGGTGCAGCGGCAAAGATTGCCGGCCAGTGCTTCGTGGGCCTTGGCATGATCCGGTGCATCGCTGTTCTTTTGCAGGGCAAACAGCGACATCACGAAGCCGGGGGTGCAGAAGCCGCATTGCGAGCCGTGGCACTCGACCATGGCTTTCTGCACGCTGTGCAGTTCACCTTTGTGCTTGAGGTCTTCAACGCTGATCAGTTGTTTGCCGTGCAGGGACGATACGAATGTCAGGCATGAGTTGAGGCTGCGATAGCGAATGTGTTCGCGGCCTTCGTCATCGGTCTGCAATTCGCCGACGACCACGGTGCAGGCGCCGCAGTCACCGCTGGCGCAGCCTTCTTTGGTGCCGGGTTTGCCCACATGGTCGCGCAGATAATTGAGCACGGTCAGGTTCGGGTCCAGGGCGTGCTCGCTACGGAGTTCCTGGTTTAGTAAAAACTGGATCACGGAAGGCCTCGCAGACTCATTATTGTTGTTAACCGATAGGAACCGAATTTAGCAGGTCTGACTTTTCGGTCAATGATTTTCTGACTTAAAGGTCAGGAAATTGCATTTTGTCGATCAACCCCTTGTTCCTTAATTATTGTCGTTGGTTCGATAGCCTGCTTTTTTGCTTGAATCGTGCCAAAAACCTCCGGGCGGGCACTCTAATGCTGTTCAGTTAAGCGAATGTGGTCCTCTGTAGGAGCGAGCTTGCTCGCGATGGTCGTTAACGATAACGCGTATTTACTGGCTAAACGCGGCGCGCTTGAGTCCATCGTCGGAACGCCGCCCGGAGCAAGCTCGCTCCCACAAAGAATCACTTCGCTTAAGTGAACAACATTACGGGCGGGCACTCCGCCCTGACGCAGCAATTGCGCTACACTGCGCCGCTTGTACAGATCAAAGAGTTTGAAGGACAACCATGACGTTCAAGGCGCCGGACAGCCTCGCCGAGCAAATCGCTCACCACCTCGCCGAACGCATCATTCGCGGCGAAATGAAGCCCGGGGAGCGCATCCAGGAACAGAAGGTCACGCTGGCCCTCAATGTCAGCCGCGGTTCGGTCCGCGAGGCCTTGCTGATCCTCGAGCGTCGCCACCTGATCGCGATCCTGCCGCGACGTGGCGCCCACGTCACCGAGCTCACGCCGCACAAGGTGCAGAGCCTGTGCACGCTGATGAGCGAGATGTACATCCTGCTGGCCAACGCCGTGGCCAGCGGCTGGAAAGTCCAGGCCGACCTGGCGCCGTTCGTGCAGATCCAGCAGCGCCTGACCGCCAGCTACGAGCGCCAGGACATCCACACCTTCGTCGACGACAGTTTCAGCGTGATGCGCGCCACGTACGGGTTTGCCAACAACCCGTACCTGCAGGAAACCGTCGAGAATCTGCAGCCGGCCATGAGCCGTGCCTATTTCCTTGCCCTGGACCAGCGCAAGGCGTCGATGAGCGAATACCTGGAACTGTTCGAACGCCTGCTCGCGGCCGTGATCGCCCGTGACTTTGCGCAGATCCGCACCGTGCTGACCGCCTATGGCCAGCGCAGTTGCGATCTGGTGATCTCCGCCCTGACGGACGCCTGAGCGTGCGGCTCAAATGCATCAAGCTGGCGGGGTTCAAGTCCTTCGTCGACCCGACCACGGTGAACTTCCCGAGCAACATGGCGGCGGTGGTCGGGCCCAATGGCTGCGGCAAATCGAACATCATCGACGCCGTTCGCTGGGTAATGGGTGAGAGTTCGGCGAAGAACCTCCGTGGCGAATCGATGACCGACGTCATCTTCAACGGCTCCACCAGTCGCAAGCCGGTGAGCCAGGCGAGCATCGAACTGGTGTTCGATAACTCTGACGGCACTTTGCTCGGCGAATACGCCGCCTACGCGGAAATCTCCATTCGCCGCAAAGTGACGCGCGACAGCCAGACCACCTATTACCTCAACGGCACCAAGTGCCGGCGTCGTGACATCACCGACATCTTCCTCGGCACCGGCCTTGGCCCGCGCAGCTACTCGATCATCGAGCAGGGGATGATCTCCAAGCTGATCGAGTCCAAGCCCGAAGACCTGCGCAACTTCATCGAAGAAGCGGCGGGCATCTCCAAGTACAAGGAACGCCGGCGCGAGACCGAGAACCGCATTCGTCGTACCCACGAGAACCTGGAGCGCCTGACCGACCTGCGCGAGGAGTTGACGCGTCAGCTCGAGCGCTTGCATCGCCAGGCCGAGGCCGCCAAGAAGTACCAGGAATACAAGGGCGAGGAGCGCCAACTCAAGGCGCAACTGTCGGCCCTGCGCTGGCAGGCGTTGAACGATCAGGTCGGCCAGCGTGAAGCAATCATCGGCAACCAGGAAGTTTCCTTCGAGGCCCTGGTGGCCGAACAGCGCAATGCCGACGCGAGCATCGAGCGCCTGCGTGACGGGCACCACGACCTGTCGGAACGCTTCAATCTGGTGCAAGGGCGCTTCTACTCGGTCGGCGGTGACATTGCCCGGGTCGAGCAGAGCATCCAGCATGGCCAGCAACGCTTGCGGCAATTGCAGGACGACCTCAAGGAAGCCGAGCGCGCACGCCTGGAAACCGAATCCCACCTTGGCCATGACCGCACGCTGCTGCTGACCTTGGGCGAAGAGCTGGACATGCTGACCCCGGAACAGGAAGTCACCAGCGCTGCCGCCGAAGAGGCCGCCGCCGCGCTGGAAGACTCCGAAACCACCATGCATGGCTGGCAGGAACAGTGGGATACGTTCAACCTCACCGCCGCCGAACCGCGCCGTCAGGCTGAAGTACAGCAATCGCGGATCCAGCAGCTGGAAACCAGCCTGGAGCGTCTGGCCGATCGCCAGAAGCGTCTGGGCGAAGAGCGCGCCTTGCTCTCGGCGGACCCGGAAGACGCGGCGATCATGGAGCTCAGCGAGCAACTCGCCGAGTCCGAGGCGACCCTCGAAGATTTACAGACCAGTGAAGAGGCTCAGGTCGAAAAGCTCGAGCAACTGCGCCAGCAATTACAGCAAACGCTGACGGCGCAACAACAGGCCCAGGGCGATTTGCAGCGGCTCAACGGTCGACTGGCTTCGCTCGAAGCCTTGCAGCAGGCCGCGCTCGATCCGGGCACCGGCACCGCCGAATGGCTGCGCGAACAGCACCTGGCGGATCGCCCGCGCCTGGCCGAAGGCCTGAAGGTCGAGGCCGGTTGGGAGCTGGCGGTGGAAACCGTGCTCGGAGCCGACCTGCAGGCGGTGCTGGTGGATGATTTCAACGATTTCGATTTGTCGGGCTTTGCCCAGGGCGATTTGCGTTTGCTCAGCCCGGCCGGCGATGGCGTACGGGTGCCGGGCAGCTTGCTGGACAAGGTCGAGGCGCAGATCGATTTGTCGCCATGGCTGGGGCAGGTCAAGCCGGTCGACAGCCTTGAGCAGGCACTGGCCTTGCGCGGGCAATTGGCGGCCGGGCAGAGCCTGATCAGCCGTGACGGTTACTGGGTCGGTCGGCATTTCCTGCGCGTGCGTCGGGCCAGTGAAGCGGAAAGCGGCGTGCTCGCCCGTGGTCAGGAAATCCAGCAACTGGGCCTTGAGCGCGAAGAGCGCGAAGTCGCGGTCGAAACCCTGGAAACCCAACTGCAGAATCTCCGGGCGCAGCAGCGTCAGCAGGAGAACGGCCGCGAGCATTTGCGCCGCTTGCTGCAAGACGAAGCCCGCCAGCAAGGAGAATTGAAAGCCCAGTTGTCGGCCGGAAAAGCCAAGGCCGAGCAATTGACCCTGCGCCGAACCCGCCTCGACGAAGAACTCACCGAGCTGGATGAACAGCGCGCGCTGGAGCACGAAAACATCGGTGAGGCGCGTCTGCAACTGCAGGAAGCCCTCGACAGCATGGCGCTGGACACCGAGCAGCGCGAGTTGCTGCTGGCCCAGCGCGACAGTTTGCGCGAGCGCCTGGATCGGGTGCGGCAGGAAGCGCGGCAGCACAAGGATCATGCCCATCAGTTGGCGGTGCGCCTGGGTTCGCTCAAGGCACAGCACGATTCGACTCGCCAGGCGCTGGAGCGTCTGGAGATGCAGTCCGAGCGCCTGACCGAAAAGCGCGAACAACTGAGCCTCAATCTGGAGGAGGGCGAAGCGCCACTGGAAGAGCTGCGCCTGAAACTCGAGGAATTGCTCGACAAGCGCATGACCGTCGACGAGGAACTCAAGACCGCGCAGATCGCCCTCGAAGACGCCGACCGCGAATTGCGCGACGCCGAGAAGCGCCGCAGCCAGGCCGAACAGCAATCCCAGTTGATTCGCAGCCAGCTCGAAACCCAGCGCATGGAATGGCAAGCCCTGACCGTACGCCGCAAGACCTTGCAGGACCAGTTGCTGGAAGACGGCTACGATCTCCACGGCGTACTCGCGACATTGACCGCCGAGGCCAGCGAGAAGGAAGCCGAGGAAGAACTTGAGCGCATCGCCGCGAGGATTCAGCGTCTGGGCGCGATCAACCTGGCGGCCATCGATGAGTACCAGCAACAATCAGAGCGTAAACGTTATCTGGATGCCCAGGACGCCGATCTGGTGGAAGCGCTTGAAACCCTTGAGAACGTGATTCGCAAGATCGACAAGGAAACCCGCAACCGCTTCAAGGATACCTTTGATCAGATCAATGGCGGTTTACAGGCGCTTTTCCCAAAAGTTTTCGGTGGAGGCCGCGCGTATTTGGAACTGACGGGCGAAGATCTACTCGATACAGGGGTGACAATCATGGCGCAGCCGCCTGGAAAGAAGAACAGCACCATCCATTTGCTCTCCGGTGGCGAAAAAGCCCTGACCGCATTGGCCCTGGTTTTTGCGATCTTCAAGTTGAATCCGGCGCCGTTCTGCATGCTCGATGAAGTTGACGCGCCACTGGATGACGCTAACGTTGGACGCTACGCAAATTTGGTTAAAGAGATGTCGCAGTCAGTGCAGTTCATCTATATCACCCACAACAAGATCGCCATGGAAATGGCCGATCAACTGATGGGTGTGACGATGCACGAACCCGGTTGTTCACGTCTGGTGGCAGTGGATGTCGAGGAGGCGATGGCGATGGTGGACGCCTGAGTCATGGTTGCAGGAAGGCGTGTTCATGAGTTGTAGGACTCTTTTCCTCGCTTCGACTTGCTGGCCAATCGACATATTCGCGCTAGCCAAGGTAGTAGACGGTGTAAAGTTGCCTTTGGTCGTGCTAGTTTAATGTCAATTTTTCGTATACGTGGGCAAAACGCCTGTCAGAACATAGAGTTGGCGCCACGTTTTAAAGCGGTTTGCAGGTTGTAAACCCCTTATTTTTCAGCATTTTTTATAGAGGCACGGGATTACATGGAAATCGGTCTGCGCGAGTGGCTGATCGTCATCGGCATTATTGTCATTGCCGGTATTCTTTTTGATGGCTGGCGCCGTATGCGCGGCGGCAAGGGAAAACTGAAATTCCGCCTTGACCGAAGTCTGTCCAACCTGCCGGACGAGGACAGCAGCGCCGAGCTGCTGGGCCCGCCGCGCGTGCTGGACACGCATAAAGAGCCGCAACTGGACGAGCAGGACCTGCCGTCGGTGAGCATGCCGGCCCGCGAGCCTCGTGAATCGGGCTCCAAGCGCGGCAAGCGTGGCCACAGCGAGCCTTCCCAGGGCGATATGAACCTCAGTCTGGATCTGGATGGCGGCCCGAGCTTCAGCAGCCGCGACGACGATTTCCCGGATGACACCAAGTCCTCGCCAGCGCATGGCGAAAAGGATCAGCCGCAAGCTGAAGAAGTGCTGGTGATCAGCGTGATCTGCCGCGACGCTGCCGGCTTCAAGGGCCCGGCGCTGTTGCAGAACATTCTGGAAAGCGGCCTGCGTTTCGGCGAGATGGATATTTTCCACCGTCACGAAAGCATGGCGGGCAACGGCGAGGTGCTGTTCTCCATGGCCAACGCCGTCAAGCCGGGCGTATTCGACCTGGACGACATCGACCACTTCAGCACCCCGGCGGTGAGCTTCTTCCTGGGCCTGCCAGGCCCTCGCCATCCGAAGCAAGCTTTCGACGTGATGGTGGCCGCGGCGCGTAAGTTGTCCCAGGAGCTCAACGGCGAACTGAAGGACGACCAGCGCAGCGTACTGACTGCCCAGACGATCGAGCACTACCGTCAGCGCATCGTCGAATTCGAACGCCGCGCCCTGACCCAGAAACGCTGATCTAATGGCTGGGCAGGCTTCTGTGGCATAGGGGCTTGTTGTGGCGAGGGAGCTTGCTCCCGCTGGGCTGCGAAGCGGCCCCAAAACCAGCCGCCCCGGTGTGCAGGATTTACGGCGGCTTCGCCACCGAACGGGAGCAAGCTCCCTCGCCACAATGTCCATAGCCTTGAGCTACTGTATTTAGAAAATTGAGCAGCCTCGGCTGCTCTTTTGCTTTACGAGAGAACACCCATGACCGCCGCCAAGAACCGTATTTTAGAGCTGCGCGCTGAGCTGGATCAGCACAACTATCGCTATCACGTGCTCGACGAGCCGAGCATTCCGGACGTCGAATACGACCGCTTGTTCAACGAGCTCAAGGCGCTGGAAGCGGCCCATCCCGAGCTGATCACCAGCGACTCGCCCACCCAGCGAGTGGGCAGCGCGGCGCTGTCGGCGTTCACCCAGGTGCGTCACGAAGTGCCGATGCTCAGCCTCGGCAACGCCTTCGAAGAAACCGACATGCGCGAGTTCGACCGCCGGGTGACCGAAGGCCTGGATTTGCCGGCGGGCGACCTGTTCGGTGGCGGCGCAACCGTCGAATACAGCTGTGAGCCCAAGCTCGATGGCCTGGCCGTCAGCCTGCTGTACCAGGATGGCGTCCTGGTGCGCGGCGCCACGCGCGGCGATGGCACGACCGGTGAAGACATCAGCGTCAACGTGCGCACCGTGCGCAACATTCCGCTCAAGCTGCACGGTACTGGCTGGCCGGCGACCCTGGAAGTGCGCGGCGAAGTGTTCATGTCCAAGGCCGGTTTCGAACGGCTCAACGCCACGCAACTGGAAGTCGGCGGCAAGACTTTCGCCAACCCGCGCAACGCAGCGGCGGGCAGCTTGCGCCAGCTGGATTCGAAGATCACCGCCAACCGTCCGCTGGAATTCTGCTGCTACGGCATCGGCCAGGTGTCGGCGGACATTGCCGATACGCATATCGGCAATTTACAGCAACTCAAGGCCTGGGGCATGCCGATCAGCCATGAGCTGAAACTGGCGCAGGGAATCGCTGAATGCCTGGATTACTACCGCGACATCGGTGAGCGGCGCAGCGCGCTGCCCTATGAAATCGACGGTGTGGTGTTCAAGGTCAACAGCATCGCCTCCCAGCGTGAACTGGGCTTTCGCGCCCGTGAGCCGCGCTGGGCCATCGCCCACAAATTCCCGGCGATGGAAGAGCTCACCGAACTGCTCGATGTGGAATTCCAGGTCGGCCGCACCGGTGCGGTGACGCCGGTGGCGCGTCTGAAGCCGGTCAAGGTCGCGGGCGTCACGGTGGCCAACGCCACGCTGCATAACATGGACGAAGTGGCGCGCCTGGGCCTGATGATCGGCGACACGGTGATCATTCGCCGTGCCGGTGACGTGATTCCGCAAGTGGTGCAGGTGGTCATGGAACGTCGTCCGGAAAACGCCCGGCCGGTGCAGATCCCGGAGAAATGCCCGGTGTGTGGCTCCCATGTCGAGCGCACACAATTGATCAAGCGCAGCAAGGGCCGCGAGACGGTCAGCGAAGGCGCGGTGTACCGCTGCGTCGGCCGCCTGGCCTGTGGCGCGCAACTCAAGCAGGCCATCATTCACTTCGTCTCCCGTCGTGCCATGGACATCGAAGGCCTGGGCGAGAAAAGCGTCGAGCAACTGGTCGACGAAGGCCTGGTGAGTTCGCCGGCCGATCTGTACGCCCTGACGTTCGAGCAGATCGTCGATCTGGAAGGCTTTGCCGAGTTGTCGAGCAAGAACCTGCTCGGCGCCATTGAAGACAGCAAGAAGCCGGGCCTGGCGCGGTTCATCTACGCCCTCGGGATTCCCGATGTCGGCGAAGAGACGGCCAAGGTGCTGGCACGTTCCCTGGGTTCGCTGGAGCGGGTGCAGCAGGCTTTGCCGCAGGTGCTGACGTACTTGCCGGATGTCGGGCTGGAAGTCGCGCACGAGATCCACAGCTTCTTTGAAGACGCACATAACCAGCAGGTGATCGCTGAACTGCTCAAGCATGGCTTGCAGATTCAGGACCAGGGCGAGTTGGGTGCCGAGTTTTCGGCGAGCACCACGCTGGGCGGTTTTCTCGACAAACTGCATATTCCATCGGTCGGTCCGGGCGGGGCGCAGAAGCTGGCGGACAAGTTCGGCTCGCTGCAGGCGGTGATCGGTGCTGACTGGCTGGATATGCGTCAGGCGCTGCCGGAGAAACAGGCCAATTCGGTGCGCGAGTTCTTCGCGCTCGAAGAGAATCGCCAATTGGCCGAGGCGGCCGAGAAGCAACTGGTCGAATTCGGCATGCACTGGCAGAGCGAGAAAAAGGTCGTCGAAGGCTTGCCGCTGGCCGGCCAGACCTGGGTGCTGACCGGCTCGCTGGAGCTGATGAGCCGCGATGTGGCCAAGGACAAACTCGAAAGCCTGGGGGCCAAGGTCGCCGGCTCCGTGTCGGCCAAGACCCATTGCGTGGTCGCAGGACCGGGCGCCGGTTCGAAGTTGACCAAGGCCAATGAGCTGGGGTTGAAGGTGCTGGATGAAGAGGCGTTTGTCGAGTTTCTGCGCGAGCACGATATTTCGGTGTGAAGCCATTCGCGAGCAAGCCCGCTCCCACATTTAACCGAGTTCTTCCTGTAAGAATCCGATCGAATGTGGGAGCGGGCTTGCTCGCGAAGGCGATTTCAGCACCCCGGCAGAAAGCGGGAACAATCAACTCTCGGAAATGATCTAGTCTTGGCAAGCCCCAGGGAGAGATCGCCATGCACCCTTTCTTCGAGCAGCTCAGCTCGCGCATCGCCGCACCGTTCGTGGCCGAAAGCTCGCGCAACAGCAAGGTCTGGTCCTGTCGTTGCGGGCAATCGCTGTTTTTCCGCAACAGCCAGTGCCTGGCGTGTTCGGCGGCCCTTGGGTATCAACCTGAGCAAAGCCGTTTATCTTCCCTGCAACCGGGCGAGCGCCCCGAGACCTGGTGGCTCGACGCCGATCCGCAGGCGGGCGCGTTCCGCCGCTGCGCCAACCTCGATTCACCGGCTGCGTGCAACTGGCTGCTGGCGGCCAATCACCACGAAACCTTGTGCATGGCCTGCAGCTTGAATCGCACGATTCCCGACCTGTCGATCACCGAAAATCACGAGCGCTGGCGCAAGGTGGAAACCGCCAAGCGGCGTCTGGTCGCGCAACTGGTCAGCCTGGGGTTGCAGGTGATTCCCAGGACAGTCGATGAAGAGACTGGCCTTGCCTTCGATTTCATCGGTGTCGACCTTGAAGGCAAGCCGCCGACCACGGGCCACGCCAACGGCCTGATCACCCTCGATATCAAGGAAGCCGACGACGCGCACCGCGAGCAGGTGCGGGTGCAAATGCACGAACCCTATCGCACGTTGCTCGGGCATTTTCGTCACGAAGTCGGGCATTACTACTGGGACCGATTGATCGCCCGCAGCCATTGGCTTGAGCCGTTTCGCGGCGTGTTCGGCGATGAACGCGCGAGCTACGCCGATGCCCTCGAACGGCATTATCAGCAGGGCGCACCGCTCGACTGGCAGCAGCACTGCGTCAGCGCCTACGCGACCATGCACCCGTGGGAAGACTGGGCGGAAACCTGGGCGCATTACCTGCACATGATGGACGCCGTGGACACCGCGCTGGGATTTGGCATGAGCGCCCGGGAAATGGACTTCGACTATCAGCCGTTTCCACCCCAAACCCTCTACGATCCGCAGCATCCCGGCGGCGCGGCTTTCCTGTCGTTCGTCAACGCCTGGATCGAACTGGCCGGCATGCTCAACGAGCTGTCACGCAGCATGGGGCAGCCGGATTTCTACCCCTTCGTCCTGCCGCCTGCTGTCGTTACCAGGCTGCACTTCATTCACCTGGTGATTCAGCAGGCGGGTGGCAGGGCGGATGCGGTGCTTGAGGCGCAATAGCAAGTGCTTGAAGCCCCTCATGTTTTTTATCCGAAACCAACGGTTGTAACTTCGCCTCAGATAGGTACAATGGCGCGGCTCGCCGACAGGTGAGCATCGTTATGGTGACCCTATCGGTCCCCCCGCAACGATCAGCCGTGAACCCGGTCAGGCCTGGAAGGGAGCAGCCGCAGCGGTGACATTGTGTGCCGGGGTGTGGCTGGTAGGGTTACCACCTTAACGCCACGCGAGTGTTCTCTCGCGTTCTCTTCTTGAATACAGACTTTCGCTAGCTGCCAGGATCTTCTCCGGGGCGGTTTTTCGTCGTTTGCGCTTTATCCACAGCCGCCGGCTCGCCACCGATATACAGCCGAACAATTTCATCGATCTCCCCGGACATCTTCATCCGCGCCAGGGTGCGCAGAATGCTCTGCACCGGGACCTGTGGGTCGTTGCGAACGTAGCAACCGAGACGGTTTTCCTGCAGCACTGCCACGTTTTGCAGTTGCTGCTCCGGCAGCAGGCGGTGATTGAACCAGTCCAGGCTCCATTGATTGCTGACGGCATAGCGATTGCGGCCGGCCAGGAGTTTTTCCAGCACTTGTTCCTGATTGCGTGCGTCGTCGCGCTGCAGTTGGCCGCTGTCGAACAGCGGTTGCAGGGTCGGGTAGCTGTAGCCCAGCACGGTGCCTATGGGTTGTTGCGGCAAGTCGGCGGGTTTGACTGCGTCGGGCGTTGCATCCCGGGTGATCAACACGTCAGGTTGAGTGAAGAGCGGGATGCTCCAGAGATAATCGCCAGGCTGTTCAGGCAGCCACGATTGTGCGGCATAACAGCGGACATCGACCTCGCCTTGCTCCATGGCGCCTTGTATGCGCCGGCGGGGCAATACGTGGAATTCGGCTGGTACGCCGACCTGGGTCGCGAGGCTGAGCATCATGTCATAGAGGATGCCCTGTGTCGGTTTGCCCCGCTCAAGCTGCACCATGGGCATGCTCCAGCTGTCGGTTATCACGAAACGCAGCGGTGCTGGCGCCGCCGCGCCGTCCAGGCTGATCAACAGCAATGCCCCCAAGGCCAACCGCATAAACACTCCGTTAAATGCCTGTGATGTGCAGCTTAGCCACAATACACGAGCGCACCGGATGCAATTTGTGCCTTGCTCCGCTAGCATTAGCCGCTTCTGCTTCCTTCGCTGCGACGGTTTTCGATGAGTTATCAGGTTCTTGCACGTAAATGGCGTCCGCGCTCGTTCCGCGAAATGGTCGGCCAGACCCATGTGCTCAAGGCTCTGATCAATGCCTTGGACAGCCAGCGGCTGCACCACGCCTACCTCTTCACCGGTACCCGTGGGGTCGGCAAGACCACCATCGCGCGGATCATTGCCAAATGCCTTAACTGTGAGACAGGTATCACATCGACCCCCTGTGGCGAGTGTTCGGTGTGTCGCGAAATCGACGAGGGCCGCTTTGTCGACCTGATCGAGATCGACGCCGCGAGCCGCACCAAGGTCGAAGATACCCGCGAATTGCTCGACAACGTGCAGTACGCCCCGAGCCGCGGGCGCTTCAAGGTCTACCTGATCGACGAAGTGCACATGCTCTCCAGCCATTCCTTCAACGCGCTGCTCAAAACCCTCGAGGAGCCGCCACCCTACGTCAAGTTCATCCTGGCGACCACTGATCCGCAGAAACTTCCGGCAACGATTCTGTCGCGGTGCCTGCAGTTCTCCCTGAAGAACATGACGCCGGAACGGGTTGTCGAGCACTTGACCCACGTGCTGGGTGTCGAGAACGTGCCGTTCGAAGACGATGCACTGTGGTTGCTGGGCCGTGCTGCCGACGGTTCGATGCGTGATGCCATGAGCCTGACCGACCAGGCGATTGCCTTCGGTGAAGGCAAGGTCCTGGCCGCCGATGTGCGGGCGATGCTCGGGACCCTCGATCACGGGCAGGTCTACGACGTCCTGCATGCGCTGATCGAAGGCGATGCCAAGGCGTTGCTCGAAGCCGTCCGCCACCTGGCCGAACAAGGCCCGGACTGGAATGGCGTGCTCTCGGAGATTCTCAATGTGCTGCACCGCGTTGCCATTGCCCAGGCCTTGCCGGAAGGTGTCGATAACGGTCACGGCGACCGTGATCGCGTGCTGGCACTGGCCCAGGCCTTGCCGGCCGAAGACGTGCAGTTCTACTACCAGATGGGCCTGATCGGCCGCCGCGACTTGCCGCTGGCGCCGGATCCCCGGGGCGGTTTTGAAATGGTGTTGCTGCGGATGCTGGCGTTCCGGCCCGCAGACACCGCGGATGCCCCGAGGCAACCGCTAAAGCCAGTGGGGATCAGCCAGGCCACAGTTGATTCCGCAAACTCAGTGGCTGCCGCGCAGGTCGTTGCGCCGGTAGCCGCTGCGGCCGTTGCACCGATAGCGGCTGCGCCAGTGGCAGCTCCTGCGCCAGCACCGGAACCGGTCGTTGTGCCAGAACCTGCGCCTGTGCCTGTGGTTGAAGCGGTCGTGGTCGAAGAGGTGGTCGACCTGCCGTGGAATGACCCGGTCGAGCCTGCCCCTGTTCAGCAACCGGCGGTGGAGCCGGTGCTGGAAACCGCCAGCGAACAACCCGAATTACCGCCGATGCCGTTGCCGACGCCGGACAGCGTGGTGCCGGACGCCCCGGAGTGGGCCGCCGCGCCAATCCCGGAGCCTTCGGTGGCGGACGTCGATGCCGCAACGCCGGGCATGGACCTGGATGACGAGCCGCCGCTGGACGAGGATTACATCGAGCCGGACATGGATTCGGCCTACAGTTACCTCGACGAACTGGCCAGCGAGCATGCCGCTGACCCGGCGCCGGAGCCCGAGCCTGAGCCCGCGGCAATGCCGGCCACTGGCCTCGCCCTGCAATGGCTGGAGCTGTTCCCGAAATTGCCGATTTCCGGCATGACCGGCAGCATCGCCGCCAACTGCACGCTGATCGCGGTGGATGGCGACAATTGGCTGATGCACCTGGACCCGGCCCACAGTGCCTTGTTCAATGCCACTCAGCAGCGTCGCCTCAACGATGCGCTGAACCAGTATCACCAGCGCACGCTGACCCTGAGCATCGAGCTGATCAAGCCCGAGCAGGAAACCCCGGCACAAGCGGCTTCGCGCCGCCGCGCCAACCGTCAGCGCGAGGCGGAGGAATCGATCCACGGCGATCCGTTCATCCAGCAAATGATGCAGCAGTTCGGTGCGGTGGTCCGTAACGATACTATTGAACCTGTCGACGCCCTGGTCACTCAGGGCTAATAACTGAAGGCGCTCGGCTACATTCCGCCGGGCGCTGTTTTGATCCAAGTACTTTTGAGGTGATTACCATGATGAAAGGTGGCATGGCCGGCCTGATGAAGCAGGCGCAGCAGATGCAGGAAAAAATGGCCAAGATGCAGGAAGAACTGGCCAACGCCGAAGTCACCGGTAAGGCCGGTGGCGATATGGTCACCGTGGTGATGACCGGGCGTCATGACGTCAAGAGCGTGACCATCGACCCGAGCCTGGTCGAAGGCATGAGCGAAGACGACAAGGAAATGCTGGAAGCGGTCATCGCCTCCGCGGTCAACGATGCCGTACGCAAGATCGAAGCCAACAGCCAGGACAAGATGGGCAGCATGACTGCCGGCATGCAACTGCCGCCGGGCATGAAACTGCCATTCTGATTCGCCTTCAGGCGGCAGATGAGCTACAAAAAATGCCAGGCATTGCGCTTGGCATTTTTGTTTTTGTCTGTTGGATATGTGTCGTCCGTGATGGCGCCTTCGCGAGCAAGCCGGCTCCCACAGGGGGATGTACACAAATCCAGTGTGGGAGCGGGCTTGCTCGCGAAGAATTCACCCCGGTGCAACTGAAAACACATCGAACCCCATACCGCCACAAAGGTCTGCTCCCTATATCTCCCAACCCCATCGATCACAGGAGACGCTGCCATGTCCGACCCCATGACCCTCAATCAACGCATTGTCCTGGCTTCACGCCCGGTCGGCGCGCCAACACCGGAAAACTTCCGCATGGAGCGGGTGGCGTTGCCGGAGCTCGCCGACGGTCAGGTGCTGCTCAAGACCGTTTTCCTGTCGCTGGATCCCTACATGCGCGGGCGCATGAGCGACGCTCCGTCCTACGCCGCACCGGTGGAAATCGGCGAAGTCATGACCGGGGGCGCGGTCAGTCGGGTCGAGCGTTCGCTCAATCCGAAGTTTCAGGAAGGTGACCTGGTGGTTGGTGCCACCGGTTGGCAAAGCCACAGCATCAATGACGGGCGCAGCATCGTCCCGGTGCCGTCGGGATTGCCCAGTGCATCGATGGCCCTTGGGGTGCTGGGAATGCCGGGCATGACCGCGTACATGGGCCTGATGGACATCGGCCAGCCCCAGGCCGGCGAAACCCTGGTGGTTGCAGCGGCCTCAGGCGCTGTGGGTTCGGTGGTCGGCCAGGTGGCGAAGATCAAGGGGCTGCGTGTGGTCGGCGTGGCCGGCGGGGCGGACAAGTGCCGTTATGTGGTCGACGAGTTGGGCTTCGACGCCTGCATCGACCACAAGAGCCCGGACTTTGCCGATGAGCTGGCCAAGGCCTGCGGCAAGGGCATCGACATCTACTACGAAAACGTCGGCGGCAAGGTCTTCGACGCCGTGGTGCCGTTGCTCAATCCCAAGGCGCGGATTCCACTGTGCGGCCTGATTGCCTCCTATAACGCCCATGAAGCGCCGAGCGGGCCGGATCGCCTGCCCCTGTTGCAACGCACCCTGTTGACCAAGCGGGTGCGCATCCAGGGCTTCATCGTGTTCGATGACTATGGTGATCGTCAGCCGGAATTCCTCAGTGCCATGGCGCCCTGGGTACGTGATGGCAAGGTGAAGTTCCGCGAAGACGTGGTCGATGGTCTGGAGCAGGCTCCCGACGCGTTCATCGGCATGCTGGAGGGGCGCAACTTCGGCAAACTGGTGGTTCGGGTTTCCCGGGACTGAGTAATCGACGCTGCAATTTGACGCTCAACCGAGGCGCGGGTATAAACCGCGTCTCGTTGTTTTGTCGGACTTTTCCACCATGAGCTTCAGCCCTTTGATTCGCCAACTGATCGACGCCCTGCGAATTCTGCCTGGCGTGGGTCAGAAAACCGCCCAGCGCATGGCGTTGCAGTTGCTCGAGCGTGACCGCAGCGGCGGCTCGCGCCTGGCGCTGGCCTTGAGCCAGGCCATGGAAGGGGTCGGTCATTGCCGCTTGTGCCGTACGCTGACCGAAGATGATCTGTGCCCGCAATGCGCCGATACCCGTCGCGACGACACCTTGCTCTGCGTGGTGGAAGGCCCGATGGATGTCTATGCGGTGGAGCAGACCGGTTTCCGCGGGCGCTACTTCGTGCTCAAGGGGCATCTGTCGCCGCTCGACGGTCTGGGGCCGGAAGCCATCGGCATACCGCAATTGATGGCGCGGATCGAAGAGGCCGGCACCTTCGCCGAAGTCATCCTGGCGACCAACCCGACCGTGGAAGGTGAGGCCACAGCGCATTACATCGCCCAGTTGCTCAGCAGCAAAGGCCTGATCGCCTCGCGTATCGCCCATGGCGTGCCGCTCGGTGGTGAGCTGGAGCTGGTGGATGGCGGCACGCTGGCGCATTCGTTTGCCGGGCGTAAGCCGATTTCGCTCTGAGTTGTGCGGTGTCTTTACTGACGCCTTCGCGAGCAAGCCCGCTCCCACAGGGGATTGCATTCCAAATGTGGGAGCGGGCTTGCTCGCGAAGGGCGCACCTCGGTGTCGCTCATTCACACAATCCTGTTGAAAACCAAGCAAGCGCTCGGTTAACTTCACTGACCCCTTCAGTGGAGCTCGCCGATGTCTGCCTTTCAGGAATACTTCGACCCCAGCCACCAATTGGTCCGTGACAGCGTCAGACGTTTTGTCGAACGCGAGATTCTTCCTGATATCGAGCAGTGGGAAGAAGCCGAAAGCTTCCCTCGCGAGCTCTACCTCAAGGCCGGCGCGGCGGGGATTCTCGGCATCGGTTATCCGGAAACTTACGGAGGCAGCCACGAAGGGGATCTGTTCGCCAAGGTTGCCGCCAGTGAAGAGTTGATGCGCTGCGGCTCAGGCGGGCTGGTGGCCGGCCTGGGGTCGCTGGATATCGGCTTGCCGCCCATTCTCAAGTGGGCACACCCCGAAGTGCGGGATCGTGTGCTGCCCCAGGTGTTGTCGGGAGAGAAAATCAGCGCCCTGGCCATCACCGAGCCCGGCGGCGGCTCCGACGTCGCCAACCTGCAAACCCGCGCCGTGCGCGATGGCGATTTTTACCGGGTCAATGGCAGCAAAACCTTTATCACCAGTGGTGTGCGTGCGGACTTTTATACCGTCGCGGTGCGTACCGGTGAGCCGGGGTTCTCCGGCATCAGCCTGTTGCTGATCGAAAAGGACACGCCGGGTTTCACCGTAGGACGGCAATTGAAGAAAATGGGCTGGTGGACGTCAGACACGGCCGAACTGTTCTTCGATGATTGCCCGGTGCCCGCGAGAAATCTGATCGGCGCCGAGAACATGGGCTTTGCCTGCATCATGGGCAATTTCCAGAGCGAACGCCTGGCCCTGGCACTGATGGCCAACATGACCGCGCAGCTGGCGCTGGAGGAAAGCCTGAAATGGGCGCGCCAGCGCGAAGCCTTTGGCAAACCGATCGGCAAGTTTCAGGTGATCAAGCATCGCCTCGCCGAGATGGCGACCGGGCTGGAAGTGTCCCGGGAGTTCACTTACCGCCAGGCGGCAAAGATGGCGGCGGGGCAGAGCGTGATCAAGGAAATTTCCATGGCCAAGAATTTTGCGACGGATACCGCAGACCGGATCGTGACCGATGCGGTGCAGATACTCGGTGGACTGGGATACATGCGCGAGAGCCTGGTGGAGCGGCTGTACCGCGACAACCGGATTTTGTCGATTGGCGGCGGGACGCGGGAAGTGATGAACGAGATCATCAGCAAGCAGATGGGGCTCTGAGTTTTTTGCGGTGTAGCGACTGACGCCATTCGCGAGCAAGCCCGCTCCCACATTTGACTGCGTTCTGTCAGGAAGAATGTGGGAGCGGGCTTGCTCGCGAAGGCGTCAGTACCGGCGCCAGATTACTTATCGCTCAACGCAAACTGCGTCAGGCAGAACGTCGGAATGCCCATGTCTTCCAGGCGTTGCGAACCACCCAGCTCCGGCAGGTCGATGATCGCCGCCGCTTCATGCACCCGCGCGCCCATGCGGCGGATCAGGTTGGCGGCGGCAATCAGGGTGCCGCCGGTCGCGATCAAGTCATCGAACATCACCACCGAGTCACCTTCGCACAGGCTGTCGGCGTGCACTTCCAGGAAGGCTTCGCCGTATTCGGTCGCATAGCCCTCGGCCAGCACTTCAGCCGGCAGTTTGCCTTGCTTGCGAAACAGCACCAGCGGCTTGTTCAACTGATAGGCCAGTACCGAACCAATCAGGAAGCCACGGGCGTCCATCGCGCCGATGTGGGTGAAGTCAGCCTCGACGTAACGGTGGGCAAAGCTGTCCATCACCAGGCGCAGGGCCTTGGGCGACTGGAACAGCGGGGTGATGTCGCGAAAGATCACGCCCGGCTTCGGGAAGTCGATGACAGGGCGGATGAGGGATTTGATGTCGAAGGAGTCGAAGACCATCGTCTAGGTGTCCTGGCAGGGCTGCAAACAAGGCAGTATAACGGCGGCTGAACCCTTTCGCTCAGCCGCAACGTTTTGTTTCAGCCTTCCAGTGAGCCACCGGCCAGGGCGCACAGCTGGATCGGATCGATAATCCGGATTTCCTTGCCTTCTGCCGCAATCAGCTCGTTTTGCTGGAAGCGGGTAAAGACCCGGGACACGGTTTCCACCGCCAGGCCCAGGTAGTTGCCGATTTCGTTGCGCGACATGCTCAGGCGGAACTGATTGGCGGAAAAACCCCGGGCGCGGAAACGTGCCGACAGGTTGACCAGGAAGGTGGCGATGCGTTCGTCGGCGGTCTTTTTCGACAGCAGCAGCATCATCTGCTGGTCGTCACGGATTTCGCGGCTCATCACCCGCATCAACTGACGGCGCAACTGCGGCAGTTGCAGGGCCAGTTCGTCGAGGCGTTCGAAAGGAATTTCACACACCGAAGTGGTTTCCAGGGCTTGTGCCGACACCGGGTGCTTTTCGGTGTCCATACCCGACAGGCCGACCAGCTCGCTGGGCAGGTGGAAACCGGTGAGCTGTTCTTCACCGCTGTCGCTCAGGCTGAAGGTCTTGAGGGCGCCGGAACGGACAGCGTAGACAGAATCGAAGGTATCGCCCTGGCGAAACAGAAACTCGCCTTTTTTCAGCGGCCGGCCGCGCTTGACGATTTCGTCCAGCGCATCCATGTCTTCCAGATTCAGCGAAAGAGGCAGGCAAAGAGGGGCCAGGCTGCAATCCTTGCAATGGGCTTGACTATGAGCGCGCTGTTTTACTGGCTCGGACATTTCTTCAATCCTTGTGGGAATTCACACATAAGACGTAAGGGTAACTCACCATAGGAGATCGAGGCCAGTCCGGGACGCTAGCTTGCAGAATTAGATCACCCGCGAAAATCGCTGGCGACTGTGTTGTTCCAGGTACGCGTCGAACACCATGCACACCGAACGCACTAACAATCGCCCGGCGGGCAGGATGGTGATCCTGTCGCGATCGAGTTCGATCAGCCCGTCTTTGGCCATGTCTTGCAGTTGGGGCCAGAGTTCGCCGAAGTAGCCCTGGAAGTCGATGTTGAAAGCCTGTTCGATGTCGCAGAACTCCAGGCTGAAATTGCAGATCAATTGCGCAATGACCGCGCGCCGCAGCCGGTCATCGGCATTGCACAGCAGGCCGCGGCTGGTGGCCAGTTGCATTGAGGCCAGGGTGTTCTGATAGTGGTTCAGGTCGCTGCTGTTCTGGCAGTAGAGGTCGCCGATCTGGCTGATTGCCGAGACGCCGAGGCCGATCAGATCGCAATGACCGTGGGTGGTGTAGCCCTGGAAATTGCGTTGCAGGGTCGATTCTTCCTGGGCGATCGCCAGCTCGTCGTCGGGCAGGGCGAAGTGGTCCATGCCGATGTAGCGGTAACCGGCGCTGATCAGTTGCTCAATGGTGCGCTGCAGCATTTCCAGTTTCTGCGCGGGTGTCGGCAGTTCATTGCTGTTGATGCGCCGCTGGGGCATGAAGCGTTCCGGCAGGTGGGCGTAGTTGAATACCGATAACCTGTCCGGTTGCAGGTTGATGACCTCTTCGACGGTGCGGGCGAAGTTCTCCGGCGTCTGTCTCGGCAGGCCGTAGATCAGGTCGATATTGATCGAGCGAAACTGCAAGGTGCGGGCGGCGTCGATCACGGCGCGGGTTTCTTCCAGGCTTTGCAGGCGATTGACTGCTCGCTGCACCGCCGGGTCGAGGTCTTGCAGGCCGATGCTGACCCGATTGAAACCCAGTTCGCGCAGCAGTCCCATGGTCGACCAATCGGCCTCGCGGGGGTCGATCTCGATGCCGTAGTCGCCGGAATCGTCGTCCAGCAAGTTGAAGTGTTTGCGCAGGTGCGCCATCAACTGGCGCAGTTCGTCGTGGCTGAGAAAGGTCGGCGTGCCGCCACCGAAGTGCAGTTGCTCGACTTTCTGTGTGGGGTCGAGGTGGCAGGCGATCAACTGGATTTCCTGTTCCAGGCGCTGCAAATACGGCTGCGCCCGGCCGCGATCCTTGGTGATGACCTTGTTGCAGGCGCAGTAGTAGCAAATGTTCGCGCAGAACGGCACGTGCACGTACAGGGACAGTGGGCGTTGGGCCTTGCGGCTGTCGCGCAGGGCATGAAACAGGTCGAAGGTGCCGACCTGGCTGTTGAATTGCACGGCGGTCGGGTACGAGGTGTAGCGGGGTCCCGCCAGGTCATAACGGCGGATCAGATCAGTGTCCCAACGAATGGCGTCGAGCATCATGCGGGCATTCCCCGGATAGGCTGGCAGTGTCGGCCACTTTATGCGAGGGCGGGGTGGGGCATCTTGATTTGCATCAAGGTCAGAATCTTTGTCGTTTGTGAGGGCCTCATCGCGAGCAAGCTCGCTCCCACAGGGGGAGTCGCTGTGTACACAAAACCTGTGGGAGCGAGCTTGCTCGCGATGGGCGCGCCGCCGGTTTAATGCCCCATGAGCCAATGTTGATGCGGTCCCGGCAAGGTCCAGATGCCAAACAGCATCACCAGCATCCCACCCGCCATGCGCACGCTGCGCTTGCGCAACACCGCGGTGACGCGCTCGGCGGCCAGGCCGGTCGCCAGCAGCACCGGCCAGGTGCCAAGCCCGAACGCGAGCATCAACAATGCACTGTCCAGCGCGTTGCCCTGGCTGGCCGACCACAGCAGGGTGCTGTAAACCAGGCCGCACGGCAGCCAGCCCCAGAGCGCACCCAGCAGCAACGCACGCGGAACGCTCGATACCGGCAGCAACCGGTTGGCAACTGGCTGGATGTGCCGCCACAAGCCTCGACCGAGGCTTTCGATACGGGTCAGGCCACTCCACCAGCCGGCCAGGTACAGGCCCATGGCAATCAACAGCAAGCCGGCGAGGACTCGCAGGAACATCGCCGCCGGGCTGCTGGCCACGGCCCATCCGGCCAGGCCGATCAACAGTCCGGCGCAGGCGTAGCTCAGAATCCGCCCCAGGTTGTAGGCCAGCAGCAGGCGAAAGCGGCGGCTGCGTTGCTCCTTGGGAATCGCCAGGGTCAGCGCGCCCATCAAGCCGCCGCACATGCCCAGGCAATGACCGCCGCCGAGCAAGCCGAGGATCACCGCCGATACCAGCAGTGGCGCCAGTTCAAGCATGGGGCGGGGCCTTGTCTTGCGGTTTGGCCGGTTGGCCGCTGGCTTCGTCGACGGCGGCGGTGTGGTTCGGGTCCTGGTCGTCGAACAGGATGCTGTGGGCCGGGCCGTCGAGGTCGTCGTACTGCCCGCTGTCGACCGCCCAGAAGAAGATATAGACGGCGATGGCCACGATCAGCAGCGCAGCGGGAATCATCACGTAGAGAGCTGGCATCTGGACTCCATGCCCGCGCGGCTCAGGCCGGCAGCGGGCGGGTTTCTGGCGGGGTGTCGAGGGCGCGCTCGCTCGGCATCCGAGTCAGGCGCAGCGCGTTCAGCACCACGGTCAACGAACTGATCGACATGCCTACCGCCGCCCAGACCGGAGTGATCCAGCCGAGGGCAGCGAAGGGCAACATGAGGCCATTGTACAACCCGGCCCACAACAGGTTCTCGATAATGACCCGACGGGTGCGCCGCGCCAGGCTGAAGGCTTGCACCAGCGTGTCGAGGCGGTTGGACAGCAGCACCGCATCGGCACTGGTTTTCGCCAGGTCAGTGGCCGAGCCCATGGCGACGCTGATATCCGCAGCTGCCAGCACCGGCACGTCATTGACGCCGTCCCCCAGCATCAACACCTTGCGACCTTCCTTGTGCAGTTGTTGCAGGACTTGCAGTTTGTCGTCCGGGCGCAGGCCGCCGCGCGCTTCATCGATGCCCAATTCCGCAGCCACGCTGGCGACCATCGGCGAGCTGTCGCCGGACAACAACAGCGTGCGCCAGCCCCGTGCCTTGCACGCGGCCAGCAAGGCCGGCGCATCGGCGCGCAAGCGATCATCGAGGACGAGCCAGGCCAGCGGCCCTTCGCTGTCGCCGAGCAGCAGCCATTGGCCGGCTTCTTCGGGCATCGGCGGCACCAGGGCGCCACTGAGTTCGCAGACGAATCCCGGTTGACCGATGCGCAGGCGCCGCCCTTCAACCAGCCCCTCCAGGCCAAGACCCGGTGTGCTGTGGACTTCTTCGGCCGCCATCGGCGCACGACCGAAAGCACGGGCGATGGGGTGTTCTGAGCGGTTTTCCAGGGCGGCGGCCAAGCCCAGGCATTGGTCGCTGTCGAGGGCGCCGAGGGGGCGGATCGAGCGTAGCGCCAGCCGGCCTTCGGTGAGGGTGCCGGTCTTGTCGAAAATCACCGTGTCGATCTGGTTCAGGCCTTCCAGCACATGACCGCGGGTCAGTAGCAGGCCGAGTTTGTGCAAGGTGCCGGTGGCCGCGGTGAGGGCGGTCGGCGTCGCCAGCGACAAGGCGCACGGGCAGGTCGCCACGAGCATCGCCAGCACGATCCAGAAGGCTCGCGATGAGTCCAGTTCCCACCACAACAGGCCAATGGCCGCAGCCGCGATCAGCGACAACAGCAGGAACCATTGTGCGGCGCGGTCGGCGATTTCCGCCAGGCGCGGCTTTTCGGCCTGGGCACGATCGAGCAGGCGAACGATGGCCGAGAGACGCGTGTCCTGGCCCAGGGCCTGGACCTCGACGGTCAGTGCGCCTTCGACGTTCAGGGTGCCGGCGGTGACCGCATCGCCGAGGGTGCGAGGGTGCGGCAGGTATTCGCCGGTCAGCAGCGATTCGTCGATACTCGATTGGCCGTCGAGGATCTTGCCGTCAGCCGGGAGAATGGCGCCTGGATGAACCAGTACCTGATCACCGATTCGCAGTTCGCTGAGCAGAATGCGTTCGCTCTGGCCTTCAGGCGTCAAGCGCAGGCACGAGGCGGGCAACAGATTCACCAGCTGCGCGGTGGCGGCGGCCGTGCGCTCGCGGGCGCGCCGTTCCAGATAACGCCCGGCCAGCAAGAACAGGGCAAACATGCCGACGGCATCGAAATACAGCTCGCCCACCCCGGTGATCGAAGTCCAGATCCCGGCAACGTAGGCGCTGCCGATGGCCAGCGACACGGAAACGTCCATGGTCAGGTGGCGGGTGCGCAGATCGCGCATGGCGCCTTTGAAAAACGGCGCGCAGCTGTAGAACACGATCGGGGTGGTGAGGAACAGCGCGACCCAGCGCAGGATGGTATGCAGTTCGGGACTGAGGTCGATATTGAACTCAGGCCAGGTGGCCATGGTTGCCATCATCGCCTGGAACCACAGCAACCCGGCCACACCAAGCTGGCGCAGGGCCAGGCGGTTTTCGCTGGCCAGTTGTTCGCTGGCGCGATCGGCCTGATAGGGGTGTGCGGCGTACCCGATGTGGCGCAGTTCGCTGAGGACACGGCTCAGGGGTAATTGCGCGTCGCTCCAGCGCACGTGCAGGCGGTGGTTGGACAGGTTCAGGCGCGCTTCGGCCACCGCCGGCAAGGTGCGCAGGTGTTTCTCGATCAACCAGCCGCAGGCGGCGCAACTGATGCCTTCCATCAGCAGCGTGGTTTCGGCCATTTCGCCTTCGTGGCGGACAAAGGGTTGCTGCACATCGGCGCGGTCGTAAAGCGCCAGTTCGTCGACCAGTTGTACCGGCAGCGCCTCGGGGTTGGCCGAGGCTTCGCTGCGGTGCTGGTAATAGCTATCCAGGCCGCCGGCGACGATGGCCTCGGCCACGGCCTGGCAACCCGGGCAGCAGAACTCGCGGGTTTGCCCCAGGACCGCAGCGGTGAAGCGGCTGCCGGCCGGGACGGGCAGGGCGCAGTGGTAGCAGGGGAGTGGGGTGGTCATGGGATTTTCATTAATGCCGCAGGATCTCTGTTGTCAAGCAGGGCCTCTTCGCGGGCAAGCCCGCTCCCACAGTTGATCAATGTCGTGCACTGAATGTGTGTACACCAGTGATCCCTGTGGGAGCGGGCTTGCTCGCGAATGCGCGGAGCGCAGCTTTTACTTTTTCAGGTCTTCGGCACCTTGCAACGGTTCGTCACCGAGCAGCAGATCCTTGTCATGGTTGACCAGTTCCTCTTCGAACATGCGCCAGATGTGCTCGTCCTGGGTGCCAAGCAATTCGACAAAACGCCGGCCTTCGATCTTGTCGCTCAGTTGGCCAATGTAGCGACCCTGTTCGGTTTCGCTGCGGGTCAGGGTGATCTTGCGATCCTTCTCCGGCTGGGTCGGCGAGATCAGGTTCAGCTCCAGGGTTTTCGGATGGCTGTCGCCGCTCAGGCGCAGGTCAACTTCGCCGGTCACGTCATCGAGATGAATACTGGCGCGCATTTTCAGGTTCAGGGCCAGCAGCTCACGGTCGAGGGAGCGGTTGATGCCTTTGCCAGCCTCGTAGTAGTTGTCGTTGACCAGGTTGTCCGGGTTCTTCACCGCGATGGTCACCATGGACAAGGTCAGGGCAACCGAGCAGGCCAGGATCCCGATGATGATCCACGGCCAGAGGTGCTTGTACCAGGGGCTTGCGGCAGTTGCTGCGGGCATGTTCAGTTCTCTCAACGAATTTGTGGGCCGATGAACCGGCTCTTGGCTTCAATGTGGACGCTGTCGTCATCGGCATCCTTGAGGATGAATTTCACCTCGTTGGTGCTCGACGGCAGTTTTTCCGGCGCGACCGACAGCTCGGCAGGCTGGCTGACGATCTCGCCGGCCGCGACCTTGATCTCGCGCCGGCCCTGCAATTTGAGATCCGGCAGGCCGGAGGCTTCGAGCAGGTAGGTATGGTCGCGCTGGTCCTTGTTCATGATTTTCAGGCTGTAGACGTTTTCGATCCGGCCTTCGGCGTTCTCGCGGTACAGCACGCGGTCCTTGCTGACATCGAAACCCACCAGCGCACGCATGAAAAACGCGGTCACCAGCAAGCTGATCATCGCCAGCAGTACCACGGCATAGCCGATCAGGCGTGGACGCAGTTTATGGGTTTTCTGCCCGGACAGGTTGTGCTCGGTGGTGTAGCTGATCAGCCCGCGCGGGTAATCCATCTTGTCCATGATGGCGTCGCAGGCATCGATGCAGGCAGCGCAGCCAATGCATTCGATTTGCAGGCCGTCGCGGATGTCGATACCGGTCGGGCAGACCTGGACGCACATGGTGCAGTCGATGCAGTCACCCAGGCCCTGGGCCTTGTAATCGATGCCTTTCTTGCGCGGGCCACGGCCTTCGCCGCGGCGCGGGTCGTAGGAAACGATCAGGGTGTCCTTGTCGAACATCACGCTCTGGAAGCGCGCGTACGGGCACATGTAGATGCACACCTGTTCGCGCAACCAGCCAGCGTTGCCGTAAGTGGCGAGGGTGAAGAAACCGACCCAGAAGTAAGACCAGCCATCGGCCTGACCGGTGAAGAAGTCGAACACCAGTTCGCGGATTGGCGAGAAGTAACCGACGAAGGTCATGCCGGTGACGAAACCGATCAACAGCCACAGGCTGTGCTTGCTGAACTTGCGCAAGAACTTGTTGGCGCTCATCGGCGCCTTGTCGAGCTTGATGCGCTGGTTGCGATCACCTTCGGTGACTTTTTCGCACCACATGAAGATCCAGGTCCACACGCTTTGCGGACAGGTATAACCGCACCAGACCCGTCCGGCGTACACCGTGATGAAGAACAGGCCGAACGCGGCGATGATCAGCATGCCGGACAGCAGGATGAAGTCCTGGGGCCAGAAGGTGGCGCCGAAAATGAAAAACTTGCGCTCCGGCAGGTTCCACCAGACCGCCTGATGACCGCCCCAGTCCAGCCACACCGTACCGAAATACAGCAGGAACAACAGGGCGCCGCCGGTCATCCGCAGATTACGGAACAGGCCGGTGAAGGCGCGGGTGTAGATTTTTTCCCTGGCGGCGTAGAGGTCGACGCTGTTGTTCGCGTTCTTGGCAGGTGGAGTGACGTCGTGTACCGGAATCTGGTTGCTCATCATTGCATCCCACGGCAGTGGAAAAGTGCCTCGGTCAGTACGTGCCGACCGCGGTCAAAAAGGGGTGTTGCAGTGGCGCAATGATACGCCTGTCGCTCTAGCCTGCGGGTGCGACCTTTGGTCACGTTTGGCAAAATCAATTGATGGTGTAATGACTTGAATCAATTGACTTGTAAATTATGGACGGTTTTCAGGTGCGGGCGGAATCAATTCTCAACGCAACAACCTGTAGGAGCCAGCCTGCTGGCGATGGAGTCAAGGGCGCCGCGTTGAACCAGAGAGCACGCGTGCCAGCAGGCTGGCTCCTACAGTTTCCCGGGAATGCGTGAAGAACCATAAAAAAGGCCCCGCCAATTCTGATTGGCGGGGCCGTTTTTTATTGCATCAAGCGTTTGCCTTACTCGGCGTCCGCTGCCTTCTCACCGTGAGACAGGCTGTAGACGTAAGCGGCCAGCAGGTGAACCTTGTCGTTACCTTGCAGCTGCTCTTGCGCAGGCATCTGGCCCTGGCGGCCGTAACGGATGGTCTGCTGCAGTTGAGCGAAGCTCGAGCCGTAGATGAACGCTGCCGGGTGAGTCAGGTCGGGTGCGCCCATCGCTGGCGTACCTTTGCCTTCCGGACCGTGGCACGCCACGCAGTTGGCGGCGAACAGTTTCTGCCCGGCAACCGGGTCGGCCTTGGCGCCTTCCGGCAGCTTGCGGCCGTCGAGGTTGGTCAGGACAAACGCGGCCACGTCGGCCACGCCTTGCTCACCGATCACTTCAGCCCACGCCGGCATCACCGCATGACGGCCGCCCATGATGCTGGTCTTGATGGTTTGCGGCTCGCCGCCCCAGCGCCAGTCGGCGTCGGTCAGGTTAGGGAAGCCATAGGCGCCCTTGGCGTCGGAACCGTGGCAGACCGAGCAGTTGGAGGCGAACAGTCGGCCACCCATCTTCAGGGCTTGCGGGTCCTTGGCCACTTCTTCGATTGGCATGGCCGCGAACTTGGCAAAGATCGGACCGAACTTGGCGTCCGACTTGGCCATTTCCTTTTCCCACTCGTGGACGCCGGTCCAGCCGGTCTGGCCGTTGGCGAAGGGGGTCTGCTTCTCGTTGTCGAGGTAGCCGTAACCCGGCAGCAGGCCTTTCCAGTTACCCAGGCCCGGATACAGCGCCAGGTAGCCCAGTGCGAAGATGATGGTGCCCACGAACAGCATGAACCACCATTTCGGCAGCGGGTTGTCGTACTCCTCGATCCCGTCGAAGGAGTGCCCGACCGTCTCGTCTGTCTGCTCGGTGCGCTGGCCCTTGCGGGTCGACAGCAGCAGCCAGGTCAGGGAAAAGATCGTACCGAGACTGAGGACTGTGACATACAGACTCCAGAATGTAGTCATTCTTTGTTACTCCTAGAAGCTTGCTCGACGTGCTTGATGGCTTCGGGATCATCCGCGAAAGGCAGCAAGGTCGCGTCTTCAAACTCCGACTTGCGCTTGGGACTGAACACCCACAGTGCCAGTCCGATGAAGGCCACCATCACGACAACGGTGCCCAGGCCACGAATCATCCCGATATCCATCTAATTCACCGTTTGCTTTTGATGATGGTGCCCAGGCCTTGCAGATAGGCCACCAGCGCGTCCATTTCGGTTTTGCCCTTCACGGCATCCTTGGCACCGGCGATGTCTTCGTCGGTGTAAGGGACGCCGAGCGTGCGCAACACTTCCATTTTTTTGGCGGTGTCTTTGCCGTCGAGCTTGTTTTCCACGAGGAACGGGTAGGCCGGCATTTTCGATTCGGGCACGACGTTGCGCGGGTTGTACAAGTGCGCACGCTGCCAGTCATCGGAGTAACGACCGCCGACACGGGCCAGGTCCGGACCGGTACGCTTGGAACCCCACAGGAACGGGTGGTCCCAGACGCTTTCACCGGCGACCGAGTAGTGGCCATAACGTTCGGTTTCAGCACGGAACGGACGGATCATCTGCGAGTGGCAGCCGACACAACCGTTGGCGATATAAACGTCCCGGCCTTCCAGTTCAAGGGCGGTGCGGGGCTTCATGCCCTCGACCGGCTTGTTGGTGACGTCCTGGAAAAACAGCGGAACGATCTGGGTCAGGCCGCCGACGCTGACGGCGATGACCATGAAGAAGGCCAGCAGGCCAATGTTCTTCTCGACTGCTTCATGCTTCATCAGTGAGCTCCAACTACGGCAATCTGTTCGGCGGCTTTGGCTTCAGCCGGGTTCGAGGCGCGTACGGTACGGAATACGTTGTAGGCCATGAACAGCATGCCGGTGGCGAAGAACGCACCGCCCAGGGCGCGAACGATGAAACCCGGGTGGCTGGCTTGCAGCGCTTCGACGAACGAGTAGGTGAGGGTGCCGTCGTCGTTGATTGCACGCCACATCAGGCCCTGGGTGATGCCGTTGACCCACATCGAAGCGATGTAGAGCACGGTACCGATGGTCGCGAGCCAGAAGTGCGTGTTGATCAGGCCGGTGCTGTGCATCTGCGCACGACCGAACAGTTTCGGAATCATGTGGTAGATGGCGCCGATCGAGATCATCGCTACCCAGCCCAGAGCGCCGGCGTGTACGTGGCCGATGGTCCAGTCGGTGTAGTGCGACAGCGAGTTGACGGTCTTGATGGCCATCATCGGGCCTTCGAAGGTCGACATGCCGTAGAACGCCAGCGACACCACGAGGAAACGCAGGATCGGGTCGGTGCGCAGCTTATGCCAGGCGCCCGACAGGGTCATCATGCCGTTGATCATGCCGCCCCAGCTCGGTGCCAGCAGGATGATCGACATCGCCATGCCCAGCGACTGCGCCCAGTCCGGCAGTGCGGTGTAGTGCAGGTGGTGGGGGCCGGCCCAGATGTACAGGGTGATCAGCGCCCAGAAGTGCACGATCGACAGGCGATAGGAGTAGATCGGACGCTCGGCCTGTTTCGGCACGAAGTAGTACATCATGCCCAGGAAGCCGGTGGTCAGGAAGAAGCCCACGGCGTTGTGGCCGTACCACCACTGGATCATTGCGTCCGTCGCACCCGAGTAGGCCGAGTAGGACTTGAACAGGCTGACCGGCAGCGACATGTGGTTGACGATGTGCAGCATCGCGGTCACGACGATGAAGGCGCCGTAGAACCAGTTACCCACATAGATGTGCTTGGTCTTGCGCTTGACGATGGTGCCAAAGAACACCAGACCGTAGGTGACCCAGACAATGGCCAGCAGAATAGCCAGGGGCCATTCCAGTTCCGCGTATTCCTTGGTGGTGGTGAAACCCATCGGCAAGGTAATGATCGCGCCGACGATCACCGCTTGCCATCCCCAGAAGGTGAAGGCGGCGAGGCTGTCGGAAATCAGTCGCGTTTGGCAGGTTCGCTGCACGACGTAATAGGAAGTGGCAAACAGTGCACATCCACCGAAGGCGAAAATCACCAGGTTGGTGTGCAGCGGGCGCAGGCGTCCAAAGCTCGTCCATGCCAGACCGAAGTTCAACTCCGGCCAGACCAGTTGCGAGGCGATGAAGACACCGAGCCCCATGCCAAGGATCCCCCAGACCACCGTCATGATGGCGAACTGGCGGACTACCTTATAGTTATAAGCAGTCGGACTGATTGCTGTGCTCATTCTAAGGTTCCACGGTTTGGGTGTTTTATTAGGATTAAAAATCGGCCGCAAGTATGGAGAAAGCAGGGGGTCATTGCAACGCGCCATGACCTGGGTCAATGCTTTCAAATGCTGATTCTGCGGCCTTTCCATGCGCCGCGTAGGGACAAAATTGCCCGCGGGCAAAACGTCCCGGCGGAATGATCAGGCAAGGGGGTCAGGTCGGATGTAACGGGGTGTGTTCAAACGCAACGTTTGGCTGACCGAAGGCAACTGGCGCGACAGCCGGTATCTACCAGCCTTTGCGGCCTGTCATCGGGCAGATTCGTCGAACACATCGTTCAGGGTCGACCTGGAACCGGCACCGGCCAGTCCGCATCGGGGGAAGCTTAGACCTGAATCCGGGGAACCGAAAGGAAGAGTCAGAGAGGGGGTGTGACAAAAGGAAGCAGCTGAAAGTTGTAAGCTGCAAGCTACAAGTTGAAAACTCGTCGCTTGCAGCTTTTGTTTTTGCCTTTACTTGCCGCTTGTAGCTTGAAGCTTGCCGCTCAACTGCTCATCACCTCTGGAAAGGCTGTACACGTAAGCCGCGAGCAGTTGCACCTTATCGTTGCCGAGCAGTTCGTTCTGCGCCGGCATATGGCCCTGGCGGCCATGACGAATCGTCTGTTCAAGCTGCGTCAGGCTGGTGCCGTAAATGAAGCCGGCCGGGTGCGTCAGGTTCGGCGCGCCCATGGCTTCGGTGCCCTGGCCATTTGCTCCATGGCAAGCGACGCAGGTGGTGCTGAAGGCTTGCTGTCCGGCTTGCAGGTCCGCCTTGCTGCCTTCCGGCAACGGCAGGCCGGCCAGATCATGGCGCACATAAGCGGCGACGTTTTTCACACCTTCTTCCCCCAGGACTTCGCCCCAGGCCGGCATCATCGCCATCCGGCCACCCATGATGGTGGTCTTGATGGTTTCTGCGCTGGCACCCCAGCGCCAGTCGCTGTCGCTCAGGTTGGGGAAACCGAATGCACCCTTGGCGTCCGAGCCGTGGCACACCGAGCAGTTGGAAGCAAACAGGCGGCCACCCATTTTCAGCGCTTGCGGGTCTTTGGCGACTTCTTCCAGTGGCATGGCCGCGAATTTAGCGAAGATCGGTCCGAACTTCGCGTCAGCCCTGGCCATTTCCTTTTCCCACTCGTGGGCCCCGGTCCAGCCGTTTTCATAGCCGGGGAGGACGCCTTTCCAGTTGCCCAGGCCCGGATAAAGGATCAGGTAGCCGACGGCGAACACCAGCGTGCCGGCGAACAGCATGAACCACCATTGCGGTAGCGGGTTGTCGTACTCCTCGATGCCATCGAAGCTATGGCCCATGGTCTGGTCGACGCTGCCCTTGGTCTCGCCCTTGCGGGTGCCGATCAGCAGCCAGGTCAGGCCGATCAGGCTGCCGATGGTCAGTACGCAGATCCACGTACTCCAGAAGGTGGTCATGGCCGGGTACTCCTTGTTGCTGAATCTTCGGTGAGGTCGGGTTGTGGCTCGTCGGCGAACGGCAGCAGGCGCGCTTCGGCGAATTCCGGATTGCGCTTGCCGTTGAACACCCACAGGGTCAGGCCGACGAAGGCGATGAAGACAACGACGGTGCCCAGGCCGCGGATCATTCCAGTGCTCATCTCAACAACCATGGCTCACCTCTTGCTCTTGATCGCAGTGCCGAGCACTTGCAGGTAGGCGACCAGCGCATCCATCTCGCTCTTGCCCTTGAGCGAAGCGACGGCACCGGTGATGTCCTCGTCGGTGTATGGCACGCCCAGGGTGCGCATGGCGCGCAGCTTGGTTTCGGTGTGGCTGCTGTCGAGCTGATTGGCCACCAGCCACGGGTAGGCCGGCATCTTCGACTCCGGCACGACGTTGCGCGGGTTGTACAAGTGCGCGCGGTGCCAGTCATCCGAGTAACGCGCGCCGACCCGCGCCAGGTCCGGCCCGGTGCGTTTCGAGCCCCACAGGAACGGGTGATCCCAGACGCTTTCGCCGGCCACCGAGTAGTGGCCGTAGCGTTCGGTTTCGGCACGGAACGGACGGATCATCTGCGAGTGGCAACCGACACAGCCTTCGCGGATGTAGAGGTCGCGACCTTCCAGTTGCAACGCGGTGTAGGGCTTCATGCCTTCCACCGGTTTATTGGTCACGTCCTGGAAGAACAGCGGGACGATCTGGGTCAGGCCGCCGATGCTCACGGCCAGGATCATCAGCAGCAGCAACAGGCCGACGTTTTTCTCGATAGTTTCGTGTTTCATGGCGGACTCCTCAGGCCATCTGCGCGGCAGCGGCGACGGCGGCAGGCTGCGAGGCCCGCACGGTGCGCCAGGTGTTGTAGGCCATCAGCAACATGCCCGTGAGGAAGATCGCGCCACCCACCAGCCGCACGACGAAGCCAGGGTGGCTGGCCACCAGGGTCTCGACGAAGGAGTAAGTCAACGTGCCGTCCTCGTTCACCGCACGCCACATCAGGCCCTGGGCGATACCGTTGACCCACATCGAGGCGATGTACAAAACGGTGCCGATGGTGGCGAGCCAGAAGTGCGCGTTGATCAGGCCGATGCTGTGCATCTGCTCGCGTCCGAAGACTTTCGGGATCATGTGGTACAGCGCGCCGATGGAAATCATCGCCACCCAGCCGAGCGCGCCGGCGTGGACGTGGCCGATGGTCCAGTCGGTGTAGTGGGAAAGGGCGTTGACTGTCTTGATCGCCATCATCGGACCTTCGAAGGTCGACATGCCGTAGAACGCCAGGGACACCACGAGGAAGCGCAGGATCGGGTCGCTGCGCAACTTATGCCAGGCGCCCGACAGGGTCATCATCCCGTTGATCATCCCGCCCCAGCTCGGTGCCAGCAGGATCAGCGACATCACCATGCCCAGCGACTGCGCCCAGTCGGGCAACGCGGTGTAGTGCAAGTGGTGCGGGCCGGCCCAGATGTACAGGGTGATCAGCGCCCAGAAGTGCACGATCGACAGGCGATAGGAATATACCGGGCGCTCGGCCTGTTTCGGCACGAAGTAGTACATCATCCCGAGGAAACCGGCGGTGAGGAAAAAGCCCACGGCGTTGTGCCCGTACCACCATTGCACCATCGCGTCGGTGGCACCGGCGTACAGCGAGTAGGACTTGGTGAAGCTGACCGGCAATTCCAGGTTGTTGACGATGTGCAGGATCGCCACGGTAATGATGAACGCACCGAAGAACCAGTTACCGACATAGATGTGTTTGGTCTTGCGCTGCATGATCGTGCCGAAGAACACGACGGCGTAGGCGACCCAGACAATGGTGATCAGAATGTCGATCGGCCATTCCAGCTCGGCGTATTCCTTGGAGCTGGTGTAGCCCAGCGGCAGGCTGATGGCCGCGAGCAGAATCACCAGTTGCCAGCCCCAGAAGCAGAACGCGGCGATTTTCGGCGCAAACAATGGCGTCTGGCAGGTGCGTTGCACCGAATAGAACGAGCTGGCGAACAGGGCGCAGCCGCCGAAGGCGAAGATCACTGCGTTGGTGTGTAGCGGGCGCAGGCGGCCGAAGCTGGTCCACGGCAAATTGAAGTTGAGTTCGGGCCAGACCAACTGGGCCGCGAGAAAAACCCCGAGCCCCATGCCGACGATGCCCCACACCACCGTCATAATGGCGAATTGGCGGACCACCTTGTAGTTGTAGGCGGTACTGATAGAAGTGTTCATGGTTCCCCATCCACGGTTCAGCCGAAGTGAGCGCACTCGCGCAAGGCAGCACACCCTTCGGCCGGAGTTATAGGCAGACTGAAAGCGAGGCAAGCATGGACAAAGGGCACAAGGCCGGTATTGACGGGGATCAATGGGCGCAGTGTGTGCGGGATCATGGATGGTTGTGGAATGCCGCTGCCGGCAAGGCGGCGGCGACGCTGATCCTTGCCCACGGCGCCGGCGCACCGATGGACAGCGGCTGGATGAGCGACATGGCTGCACGCCTCGCCGCACAAGGCGTCAACGTGTTGCGCTTCGAGTTTCCGTACATGGCGCAGCGGCGCCTCGACGGTGGCAAGCGCCCACCGAATCCGGCGCCGAAACTGCTCGAATGCTGGCGTGAGGTGTATGCCCAGGTGCGACGCCATGTCACTGGGCCGCTGG
Source organism: Pseudomonas sp. FW305-70 (assembly GCF_058783925.1). NCBI lineage: Bacteria > Pseudomonadati > Pseudomonadota > Gammaproteobacteria > Pseudomonadales > Pseudomonadaceae > Pseudomonas > Pseudomonas sp. FW305-70. Next base: position 12,935 of record NZ_JBYSYZ010000001.1, on the reverse strand, counting down.
CCATCGGCGGCAAGTCCATGGGCGGGCGCATGGCCAGTTTGCTGGCCGATGAGTTGGGGGCGGATGCGCTGGTGTGCCTGGGGTATCCGTTTTATGCGGTGGGCAAGCCGGAGAAGCCACGGGTCGAGCATTTGGCTTCTTTGAAAACCCGAACCCTGATTGTGCAGGGCGAGCGGGATGCGCTGGGCAATCGCGAGGCGGTTGAGGGTTATGCGCTATCGCCGGTTATCGAGGTGTTCTGGCTGGTGGCGGGGGATCATGACTTGAAGCCGCTGAAAGCTTCGGGCTTTAGCCATGAGCAGCATTTGGCGGCTGCGGCTGAGAGGGTGGCTTCATTCCTTCAGTGAAAGGTGTGGTGTTGCAAATGGCCTCTTCGCGGGCAAGCCCGCTCCCACAGTGATCTGTGGTGTGGCTTGATCGTGTGATCAATGCAAAACCCTGTGGGAGCGGGCTTGCTCGCGAAAGCGGTCTGCCATACAGCAGTAAACTTAAATTGATAATAAAAAAACCCGGAAGCTTCCACTGTCCGGGTTTTTTATGAATCAACAACAATCAGCGGTTAAACCGCTCCACCAACGAATACTGGGTATTCGCGGTTTTGGTCAGCTCTTCACTCAACAACGCCGAGTTCTGTGCCTGTTCCGAGGTCTGGTCCGCCAGCGCCGAGATGTTGCTGATGTTGCGGCTGATTTCTTCGGCCACGGCACTTTGCTCTTCGGTCGCGGCGGCGATCTGGGTGGTCATGTCGGTGATGTTGGCCACCGCCTCGCTGATCCCCACCAGTGCCTGGTCCGCTTCCAGCACCCGCGCTACGCCTTCTTCGGCCTGACGATGCCCGGCTTCCATGGTTTGCACCGCAGTACCGGCGGTTTGCTGGAGCTTGGCGATCAGCGCATGAATCTGCCCGGTGGACTCGCTGGTGCGTTGCGCCAGCTGACGGACTTCGTCGGCCACCACCGCAAAACCACGACCCATCTCACCGGCACGGGCCGCTTCGATGGCGGCGTTCAGGGCCAGCAGGTTGGTCTGGTCGGCGATGCCTTTGATCACGTCGACCACGCCACCGATTTCGTTGCTGTCCTTGGCCAGTTGGGTCACGGTGACGCCGGTTTCACCCACCACCACCGACAGGCGCTGGATGGCTTCGCGGGTTTCCCCGGCGATGTCACGACCGCGACCGGTCAGCCGATTGGCTTCCTGGGTGGCATCGGCGGTGCGTTGCACGTGGCTGGCGACTTCCTGGGTGGTCGCGGCCATCTGGTTGACCGCCGTGGCCACTTGCTCGGTCTCGACCCGTTGACGTTCCAGGCCACTGGAGCTGTTGTGCGCCAGGGCATCGGACTGCCTGGCCTGATCGGTCAAGTGCTCGGCCGTATCCTGCAGTCGCGTCAGACAGGTTTTCAAGCGTGCTTCCTGGCTGAGGATGGACATCTCCAGCCGCGCCTGGGCGCCGCGACTGTCGGTGTACATCTGTGCGATCAACGGATCGGAGGTGGTCTGCTCGGCCAGGCGCAGCAAACGCTTGAGACCGCGCTGTTGCCACTGCAGGCCCATCAGGCCCAGCGGCACCGAGAGACCGGCGGCCAGGGCAAAACCCCAATGGGAGTTCAGCGATGCACCGATCATGAAGCTCAACTGGCTGACCAGGATGAACGGCAGCCAGTCCTGCAGGATCGGCAACCATTTATCCGAAGAGGGAATGGCTGACTTGCCCTGGTTGATGCGTTGGTAGAGCGCTTCGGCACGGCGGATCTGTTCGGCGGTGGGCTTGACCCGCACCGACTCGAAACCGGTCACCTGATTGCCTTCGAAGATTGGTGTCACATAGGCGTTCACCCAGTAGTGATCACCGCTCTTGCAGCGATTCTTCACAATGCCCATCCATGGCAAGCCTTGTTTCAGCGTGCCCCACATGTGGGCGAACACCGCGGCCGGGACGTCGGGGTGACGAACCAGGTTGTGCGGTGCACGGATCAGCTCCTCCCGGGAGAACCCGCTGATTTCGACAAAGGCGTCGTTGCAGTAGGTGATCATGCCCTTGGCATCGGTGGTGGAAATCAACCGTTGCTGAGCAGGAAAGGTCCGTTCGCGTTGTGTAATAGGCTGGTTGTTACGCATGGCGTTTTCAATCCGTGAGGCTTTGACAGGGTGTCGGCGGGGGAGGGGATTTGTTGAGTTTATTTTTCAACAGCCGATGTCGCGCCAAGGGATATACACAAAACCCCCTGTGGGAGCGGGCTTGCTCGCGAAGGCGTAGTGTCAGACTACATCGAGTCAACTGAACGAACACCGTCGTAGCGCCGCCCGGAGCAAGCCCGCTCCTACAGTAGGTCGGGTCGGCTGGCGCTTTACGACGCCAGCGCCGACGCCTTTTTGAGCTTCGTATACCGATACCCGCGCCACGCCAGAATCACCAGCATGCCGCACGTCACGCCGGTGGCATTGGCCACCATATCGCCCCATGACGCACTGCGCAGCGGCATTAAGCTCTGCTCCAGCTCAATCACCATCGAACCCACCAACGGCCAGAACAACAACCAGATCAATCGCGTGCCGGGGAACGCCAGCCAGGCACTCACCGTCAGGCAGGCAAAACCTGCCCAGTGATGCAGCTTGTCCTGGTTCTCGAACACCTGAGGCACCGGCTCACCGCGCATTCCGGCGAAAACCAGCACCAGCAAGATCACGAAAAACGCGAGCTTGGGCAGGGCACGCAGGATTCGCTGCTTCATTCGGTGACCTTGTAGAAGTTGTTGTGGAACAGGTCGATGTTGCGACGCTCCGTCAGGGAATACAGCGAGTAGCTGCGCGCCAGTGCGGCACCACCGTCACGGGTCAGCGGCGTCCACGCCAGGGTGGCACGGCGGGTGGTGGAGCTGGCCATCAATTCGTCGAACGGAATCGAGAAGTAGATACCTTTGCCGAAACTACCTTCGCCGTACTCTTCCTTGGTCGCGTTGGTCACCGTCACCCAGCCACCGAAACGCACGCCATTGTTGAATTCACGGGACAAGTCCAGGGTAACCCCGTAGTCCTTGGCCAGATAACGCCCAACGCTGACCGCACCGAGAATGTCCTGGAAGGCACTGCGATAGTAAAGCGTGGCATTGCCGGTGATGGTGTCGTAGTCACGCAGACCAAAGCCCTGATCGAAATCACGCTGCTTGACCCAGTTCATGTCCACGCCCACGGCCCAGCGTTCGCCCATCGGACGATACAGCGCTTCGCCACCGACACCGGCGAACATCGACTCCAGATAACCGCCATACAGCATGCCGTAAAGGTCCTCATCCAGCTGTTTGACCTTGTTCATCTGGAAGGTCGGCATGGTGACTTCCGACGTCGTCATGTACTGGCGCAGGTCGGTACGTACACGCGGCAAGCCGCTAGGTGCGTCGTACTTGAACTTGTCGAAGTTGTTCGCCAGGTTCGCGCTCAGGGTACCGCTCCACCACAGGTCAGGCTTGAAGCGATACTCGCCGTTCAAGTCCGCACTGAACTGGTACAACAGGAACCCGTCGGGGCCGCCGACGTTTTGCTTGTAGCCCAGGCCCAAGCCATAGCTGAGCGGGTCAGGCTTTTGCTCGAACAGGGTCTTTTCGTGATGCGGTACCGGGACGTTCATCTCGGTGACCCGACGCAGGTCTTCCAGCGGACGATCCTCTTGCACCACTTCGCGGAAGGTATCCCGCGGCAAGCTGACTTCCTCGACCGGCAAGCTGTAGCGCGTGTCGACCATGGTGAACCAGTCGATTTCGTCGTTGACGCTGTTGTCCAGAATGCGCGAAGCGCGGCCGACGGCTTTCGGCGTATGGAAATAGCGGCCTTGCTCGCCATAAACAATGACTTCGGAATCCCGCTGGGTAATGCGCGAAACCGTGTAGCCCGCGTTGTTTTTCAGGCGCTTGGCGACACCGGCCCACTGCACATCCTGCGGCGCAACCATGGGTTTGGTGTCGGACACAGGTTCAGGCTTGGGGTCGAAGCTCTTGGTCGGCGCCTTGCGGGTGGCGAAGTTGGTGTGCATGGTGATGCCGAACATCGCGGTGTTGCCGCGTTCCCAGGCAGCGTGCAGATCGATCCAGTCGTTGGCTTTGAAGACTAAGCCGAGGTTGATTGGCGAGTCCTGGACCTGGTTGTTGTTCTGCGGCTCGTGCTGGTAGTCGTTGCCTTCGTATTCGAGCTTCAGAGACAGAGGGTCCCAAGGTGTTTGGTAGTTCACGCCGCCGAAGAAGGAGGGTGAACCGCGGAAGTACTGGTTGCCGTTGAAGTCACCCGCCTGACTATTGTTGGTAGTGGGGCGTTCATCGAACTTGTCGTCGAGCCAACCCAACGGATTGTCCATGTCACCACGATTGCCGATGTAACCCCATGCCAGGCCCAGGCTCAGGTCAAAATCGCCAAAGCGTTTGTTGCCGACAAAATATTCGCTGGAGAACAAGCCAGTACCACCAATGTCACGCGCACCCAGCGCAACTTCGGGCATCCAATGGGTTTCTTCGAGCAGGCGCACTTTGGCGTCGATTGCCTTGTCCTTATAGCTCTGGTCGCCACTCAATTCTTCTGAACCGTAATCGCGGTTAGAGATAGCGGTGTACCGAAACGACCCCTCCAACCAATCAAATGGCTGAAACGACACGCTGTAACGACTGTAAGGGTCGGTACGGTTAGCGTTCAAAGACAACTCACCCGCTGGCGCCATACGCGCAGTAGGCGTTTGCAGCAGCCCTACGCCACCAAAGTCATTCTGGGTATAACGCGGCTCTGCCACCGCCCACGTGCTGCAACCCAGCAGCAAGCAAGGGATCAAGTGATACTTCATGGCTTCACCTCCAGCAATGGCTGGGTGGCAATGAAGGCAGCCAGTTCGGTATTCAGATCAGGCGTGGGAACGCCTTGTTTGCTGTTGTGCACCGGCACATAAATGCGTGCGCCCGGGGCAGGCGGTACGGATGTGGTTTCGTTCCACAGCGCCACGCCGTCTTTGAATACTCGGCCGTCAGGCTGAATCACGAACAGCCAGTCTGCGTCAGCGTTTGGATCGAGCGGGCAAGCCTTGAGATATTCAATCGCTGCTTGCAACGGCTGGAACGGCAATTCGCACTCACCCAGCACCGCGCCTTCGACCCGCACCGTGGTTGGGCGAGGCGGGTAAAGCAGCACATCGCCATCACTCAGAACGCGGTTATTGATGCGGTCCAATTCAACCTGCACCGGGTCAAGTTGGGCGACCTTGCGCCCGGTCACCGGCATGGCCTGCACCTTGTCGCGCAGGCGCGCGGCAAGTGTTGCCAACCCAGCCTGATTGTCCACCAATGCATTACTGTGCAAGGTCGACAGATCGAAAAGAACACCCACCTTCAGACGCTCTTGCGCATCACGCAGAGGGGTATGCAACCAGGCTGCGCCGAGCAGATAAGCCTTGGGGCTTACCTGAGCCTCCAGCAGCACGTCATGCAGGCGCGTGCCGTCCACAATCGAGTAACGCCCGGGCTTGGCGGCATCGCCTTGCAGCGTGACCAGCGAGTCGGCATTTACGGCAAAAGTCATGAACAGGCTGCAGCAAAGCAGCCAGGAAGAGCGAAAAATCATTGCACTACCGGCTTATTCGGGCGCACTTGAACAATGCGTAGGGGCAATTCGGGGGTGAGGTGTTGCTCGCTGGCCATGATGAAACCGTCGGCCGGATCGACCCAATATCGGTTCTGCGCGGTGAAGCCCAGGCCGTCCATTGAGATCTCTTCGTCCACGCGCAATAACTCGACGTCGCGGTCGAGGATGTGCACGGTCTCCAGGCCCTTCCTGTTGAAAACGCTGGTCACGCTGACACCCATTCGATAGCCGTCGGTAAAGTCCACCTGACGTCGGGTTTGCAAGCCATCGGGGATGCGGTGCAGTCCGGTCTTGAACGGGGACATGCCTTCAAAACGGGTGCCATCCAGATTGTCGTTGAAGCCGACACTGCGAATGGCCAGGCCGTCTTCAAGCATCAGGATCTGGCGGGTCGAAGCCATCCAGAAGCCGACGCCATCCTGCAGACGCACCAGTGCCATCACGGCTTCACCCGTAGGGGCCGCGATGGTGATCTGGTAGTAAGGCGTTGCATCAACTTGCTGGCGGGTCAGCTCCAAGGGCTCAGGCCCTTCGAACGCGGCCTTCAGCGTGTCCATGGAAGCGGTCATCAACGGATTGCAGGCGCTCACCAGCAAGGAGGCCACCCCCAGGGTGGCCAGTCGCAGAAATTTCACAAGAATTCCAAATCTTAGTTTTCGTCGCCCATGTCATCTTGAATAGCAACACCCGTACGCAGCAGGTTGGCTGTTGGGAAGACCTGGCTGATAAAGCGGTTCCAGCGGGTGACATCGGCCGGGCCGACATAAACCACATCTTGCGGCTTCAGCTTGAACTGCTGGGCAAGGGCAAACGCAGACGGCGACTTCAAGTCGATCTGGAACACCTTGACGGGTTCGTCTGCCAGATTCTCAACTCCACGGATTACATAAACTTCCTTGCCGCTGGAGGTTTCCTGACGCAGGCCGCCAACACTGCCAAGGGCATCGGTGAGATTCATGTTGCTGCCCTTGAAAACAAGCGGACGAGCTGCAGTGACTTCACCCAACAAATAGACCTTTTTCTGGTCGATGTAGGGCAGGTGCAATTGATCGCCGTCTTTCAGGTAGAGATTGTGCAGGTTCGAGTTCTTGCGATTGAGCGCGTCGAGATCGATCAGGTATTCACGGCCGTCGCGCTTGAGCACCAGTCCTGAAATATCGGCAGCGCCGATTTGTACTGAGCCTTGGCCAACAGCGTCCAGCAGGTTCAAAGGCGTGTTGGTGATTGGCAACTGGCCAGTTTTACCAAAGGCCCCCGAGAGAATCACTTTCTGACTGACAAAGCGCAGGATGCTGACATCCACTTGAGGTTCGGCAACAACCTTGGACAGTCGCGAGGCAATGATCGAACGCAGTTCGTCAATGGTTTTGCCAGCCGCGTCGATGGTACCTACATAGGGATAGAAGAGCGTGCCATCAGGGCGAATCAGGCGTCCGTTTGCTTCAATTTGCTGCTGTGGACCGGACGGAGCGGTCAGCTCGGGGTGATCCCAAACGGTGATGTAGATCAGGTCGCCAGCACCAATCCGGTACTCGGTCGGTTGATAGCGCAGCAGCTCCGGGGCTACCACGTTCGAATGGTCTGCCGCCGCTTCAATAGCGACCAGCTTCGGTGTAATCGGTACCAGCTCAATGCGGCTGCTTTCCGGTGAACCTTCACGTACCAGATTGCCCGTGTCCATGTGCTGACCAGGGGAGAAAATGCAGCCTTGCAGGGTCAGGCCAACCAGCATGGCCAGGGGAAGCGCGCGATTCATTGTAGAAATTGCTCGAAGAGAATAGGCAAAACAAAACCTCCCAGCAGGGCTGGGAGGTTAGCGTATCGAACTTTAAGCGGGGGTCTGTTACCGAGTGGTACCAGTAGTGCCGGTAGTACCAGTGGTGCCGGTAGTACCTGGGGTACCGTCGTTACCGCCGCCGCCACCGCTGTTGGAAGCAGCGACGCCAGCAGCGATTACGCCAGCGCCGATTGCCAGACCAGTGCCGACGGTTACACCGCCAGCGATTGGAGTGGACAGGGACAGGCCGGAGTTTGCAGCAGGGGTTTTAGCAGCGGTGCCAGGGGCTTTTGCTGGGGCGGTTTCAGCAGCCATCAATGGCAGGCTGATGGAGGTAGCGAGGGCGATTGCCAGTAGTTTTTTCATGTTCATGCTCCTTGAAAGGATAATCCTTTGGGGTTATTGGGTTAAGGGTATTTCAGTAGGTGTCTGAAATGCAAGTTAGAGCTGTTTAAATGAAGGCTTTTTTCCGCTTTATTTATGCAGTTACATGAGTGAAGCATGTTTCTCAAGCGACTTCCGATTGCGCCAATTCAGATATGACATCGGAAAGCTCCAGGCGCCAGTCCGGTTGCGAAATACCTAGCTGTTCCCGCAATTTCGAGCAATCCATTACAGACCAAACTGGCCGCTTCGCCGGCGTAGGATACTCAGCCGAATCGATGCCCCGTACCTGCGGCATTTTGGTTATTAATCCATGCTGATGCCCTTGGCGGAAAATCTCCAGGGCAAATTCATGCCAGGTACAGGCCGGGGTACCGCTGAAGTGATAGGTGCCCCAGTGTAGCGAACCCAAATCACGGTACTGCATTGTCAGTGTCCACAAAGCGCGGGCGATGCTCGCAGCTGAAGTCGGGCAACCCTGCTGATCGGCCACGACGCCCAACTGATCCCGCTCACGACCCAGTCGCAGCATGGTCTTGACGAAGTTACTGCCTTGGGCTGCGAACACCCAGCTGGTACGCAGGATCATGTAGCGACTGCATTTTGCAGCCAGCTCCAACTCCCCCCCCAGCTTGCTTGCTCCGTATATCCCGGTAGGACCTGTAGGATCGCACTCCCGATAAGGTTCGCGGGCATCACCGGCAAACACATAATCGGTGGATATATGCAGCAGTGGGATACTCAGTCGTTCGGCGGCAACTGCGAGTTGGGCGACACCATCGCGGTTAACCGCCCAGGCGCGCTCCATTTCGCTCTCGGCCTTGTCTACTGCTGTGTAGGCTGCAGCATTGATGATCAGCTGTGGCTGTAGCTCGGCAACCAACACGGCCACCCGCTCGGCATCGCTGATATCAAGTTCTGCCGATCCCATTCCAACGGTTTCAAAACCTTGTGGGGCCAAGCGCATCAGTTCGTGGCCAAGCTGACCATGGGCACCCGTAATCAATACGCGCATGCTCAATCCTCATTGCCCAGCAGTTGGCGCAGTGTGGGGTTGCACTGATCCTTGCCTGAAAGATTCGGGTTTTCGATAGGCCAGGGAATATTGACTTCAGGGTCATTCCAGATGAGCCCGCCCTCGTCTTCGGGATAGTACAGGTCGGTGCACTTGTACTGAAAATCCGCAACCTCGCTGAGCACGCAGAAACCATGAGCGTAGCCCGGTGGTATCCAGAGCTGACGATGATTTTCATCGTTCAACTCGACGCCAACGAACTGACCACAGGTCGGTGAGTCGGGGTTGATATCCACCGCCACGTCATAGACTGAGCCACGACTGACGCTGACCAACTTGCCTTGCGGGCGGGTACGCTGAAAGTGTAAACCGCGCAGCACACCGCGCTGCGAGCGTGAGTGATTATCCTGTACGAAGGGCAACTCAATACCCAACTCGTGATAACGCTCGGTTTGAAAGCTTTCGAGAAAGAAGCCGCGCTGATCGCCAAACACCTTCGGCTCGATGATCAAGACGCCCGCCAACGCTGTTTCAATGACCTTCACTACGCAAGCTCCTGCACCAGCAGGCCCTGCAGATATTTTCCGTATCCGGTCTTGCTCAGCGCCTCGGCTTGGCTAGCCAACTGTTCGGCTGGCAGCCAGCCCTGATGATAGGCAATCTCTTCCAGACAGGCGACTTTCAAGCCCTGTCGCGCCTCAACGGTGTGAACGAAGTGACTGGCTTCCATTAGTGAGTCATGGGTGCCTGTATCCAGCCACGCAAAACCACGCCCTAACAAACTCACATGCAAATCACCACGCTGCAGGTAAGCATTGTTTACATCGGTGATTTCCAGTTCGCCACGAACAGAGGGCTTTACCTGCTTGGCAATTTCCACCACCGAGTTGTCGTAAAAATACAAGCCGGTGACTGCATAGTTGGATTTCGGCGTCTTGGGCTTCTCCTCGATGGAAATCGCCTTATTACCCGCATCAAACTCCACGACCCCGAAACGCTCCGGGTCATTGACGTGATAGCCGAACACGGTCGCACCGGTTCCACGACTGGCCGCCTCTTGGAGCATCGCGCTGAAACCGTGGCCATAAAAGATGTTGTCGCCGAGGATCAAGCATACGTTGCTGTCACCAATAAAGGCTTCACCGATCAAAAAGGCTTGGGCCAACCCGTCTGGCGAAGGCTGCTCGGCATAGCTGAGTTCAATACCAAACTCCGAACCATCACCCAGCAACTTGCGAAAGTTAGGCAAATCTTCAGGAGTAGAGATAATCAGCACTTCGCGGATGCCCGCGAGCATCAGCACCGACAATGGGTAATAGATCATCGGTTTGTCGTAAACCGGCAGCAGTTGCTTGGATACGCCACGGGTGATGGGATGCAGGCGGGTACCGGAGCCACCGGCCAGGATGATGCCTTTCATATGAATTGTCCTTTGAAAAATCTGAATTAAATCTGAATCCAGGGGCGCACCGCTCCGCAGGAACGCCACCCCCGATGCGTAAATGTTGAGCTAAAGATCACTACCCAAACGGCCCAACTGATAGTCCCCACTCAACACGCGTTGCCACCACTGGCGATTATCCAGATACCACTGCACGGTCTTGCGCAGACCGGTCTCAAATGTTTCCTGAGGCACCCAGCCCAGTTCACGTTCGATTTTCGACGCATCAATGGCATAGCGCCGATCATGTCCCGGCCGATCCTTCACGAAAGTGATCAACTCCTTGTAGGAGCGAGCTTGCTCGCGATCCGCACTTAGCGGCACCAATTCATCCAGCAACTCGCAAATGGCCTCGACCACCTCCAGGTTGCGCTTCTCGTTATGCCCACCAATATTATAGGTTTCACCTACTATGCCTTTGCTCACCACCTCGACCAGCGCCCGAGCATGGTCTTCCACATACAACCAGTCGCGAATCTGCGAGCCATCGCCATACACCGGCAACGGTTTGCCCGCCAAGGCGTTAAGGATTACATGCGGCACCAGCTTTTCCGGGAAGTGGTACGGCCCGTAGTTGTTCGAGCAGTTAGTGACCAGAACCGGCAGCCCATAGGTACGCTGCCAAGCGCGTACCAGATGATCCGAACTGGCCTTGGAGGCGGAATACGGCGAACTAGGCGAGTAGGGCGTTGTTTCGGTGAACAGGTCATCCGTACCTTCCAGGTCGCCATACACCTCATCGGTAGATATATGGTGAAAGCGGAATGCGCTCTTCTCCGTCACCGACAAGCCACTCCAATAACGGCGGGTCGCTTCGAGCAAGCTGTAGGTGCCAACTATATTGGTTTGGATAAAATCAGACGGGCCGTCGATGGAGCGATCAACATGAGATTCAGCTGCGAGATGCATTACTGCTGTCGGTTGAAACTCGGCAAACACAATATCGAGTGCAGAGCTATCGCATATGTCTACCCGATAGAAGCGATAATGTGGTGATTGATCCGCCGAAGTCAGCGACTCTATATTGCCCGCGTAAGTAAGCTTGTCGAGATTGGCGACCTCATAAGATGTATCTTCTATTAAATGCCGAACGACGGCAGAGCCAATGAAGCCAGCGCCGCCGGTTACAAGAATGCGAGATGTCATAAGGTACTCTAATTTATTTTGCGGGGTGCCATTTAAGTAGTAGCGTTTCACATTCACGAAGTACCTGGTCCCACGTGAATCGCTCATGAAAGCGAGCACGACTTGTCTCTTTCATTCGCGCAAGCCAAAATGCCGGCAGCGCAATATCATCGAGCGCATGTTTGGCTGGCTGAAGGAGAAAGGTATCCGTTACGACAAGCCGGCGAAACGTTTTGGGGGCAATGGTCTCTCTGGCTTGCACCATGCGGTGTTTACGACATTACTTTTCGTACACTGCCAAGACAGCTCCTTATTAGCTGCTGACGCTTGTAATCAAGGCTAGGTGATTTTTTGGGAGGGTAGCTTAGCCTAGTCCAATAGCCTAGTTATAAATTTATTCTTTACGGTTGAACTGTTTCAATGTAAATGGCTTCTGTCTTGGATGCTATTGATTTCCAAGTAAAGTCAACGACAGTTGAAAAGCCATTTTTCTGGATGCTATGAAGCATTTCTCTACTTTGGAACAGGAGTGTTATTTTTTCATGTATTTCTTCAGGGGATTTTGGTGGTATAAGTAGGCCATTCTCCTGATGCTTGATAAGTTCCGGCATCCCACCAACGTTCGTTGAAATAACCACTGCGCCACAAGCCATTGCTTCTATTGCCGAAAGTGAAACCGCTTCCATGAGTGATGGAATAATTACTACATCCGCAATGCTATAAGCTTCGACCATTTTCGGTATTGATAAGTTGCCTAGTAATTTAACACTTGCCTGTTGGTTGCTGTTTTCAAGTATGGACATCAATTTTGTTCGGTATTTTTCATACCCGTCATAGTCGCTACCGGCAAATAGAAACTTAATTTTTTGGTCATAGTTCTTGGATACTATTGACTCTATCAGGTACAGCACGCCTTTTGTAGGAGCCCATCGTCTAGGGCACAACACGATAAAGTCTTCATCCTTCAGTTGCAGAGCGGTGCGGATAGATTTCTTTTGAACTTCTGAAGAAGATTTAAAAAGACTTAAATCTGCGCCGTTGTAAATGGTTGTTGAGTTGTGATGTTCGGAAGGAGTTAGCTCTTTGCTTGGGCCGATTACAGCACGATAATGCACCAGTATTAGTTTTAAAATTATTCTTCCAAAGAAAGATTTTTTAAAGAATAAGTACTCCCCGGTGTGATTTGTTAAGATGCAAGGAGTTCCTCGCTTGTTCAAGCGCTTGGTGGTTAGTACATTGGATATAAAATCATGTTGATGGATTAGATCGCAGTTGTATGACTCAATAATATTTGCTACTTGTCTGTAGTGCAGTAGGTATTTTGCCTTGTTCAAGAAGCCTGTTAGAAAGCCTAGCGAGCCTGCACCGTTGTATCTATTCAGGAAGTTTGCCAATGAATTTGGCTTGATGGGGATTTTAACAATCGTAACATTGTCGTCTTTACTGATGGAGGGCTCGTTGGTAGCCAAGTTCTCATATGGCTGAAAGATAATAACGTCGTGGCCCAGGGCGCTGAGTTCTTGAGAAATAAAATATATATGGTTCTCTACGCCGCCAATGCTAGAGCCATAGTTAAAGAC